>NZ_JBHUSF010000001.1:0-137237 GCF_042673295.1 Rhodococcus sp. NPDC057014 | reverse complement strand
GCTCTTGTGAACGCCGGGCAGCTCGCCGGCGTGCGCCATCTCACGGACGCAGATTCGGCACAGGCCGAACTTGCGGAACACCGAGTGCGGACGGCCGCAGCGCTGGCAGCGGGTGTAGGCGCGCACCGCGAACTTGGGCTTCTTGTTGGCCTTGTTGACCAATGCCTTCTTAGCCATTAGCTCAGTTCTCCTTGAACGGGAAGCCGAGGTGCTTCAGCAGGGCACGGCCTTCTTCGTTGTTGGTCGCGGTGGTCACCACGGTGATGTCCATGCCGCGCGGGCGGTCGATCTTGTCCACGTCGATCTCGTGGAACATCGACTGCTCGTTCAGGCCGAACGTGTAGTTGCCGTTGCCGTCGAACTGGTTGCCCGACAGGCCGCGGAAGTCCCTGATGCGGGGAAGCGCGACGGACACGAGACGGTCCAGGAACTCCCACATGCGGTCGCCACGCAGCGTGACGCGGGCGCCGATCGGCATTCCCTCGCGGAGCTTGAACTGCGCGATGGACTTGCGGGCCTTGCGGATCTCGGGCTTCTGACCGGTGATCAGAGCGAGGTCGTTGACGGCACCGTTGATCAGCTTGGCGTCGCGCGCGGCGTCACCGACACCCATGTTGACGACGACCTTGACGACGCCGGGGATCTGCATCACGTTGGCGTAGTCGAACTCGGTGTTCAGCGCAGCCTTGATCTCCTCGCGGTAGCGAGTCTTCAGGCGCGGCTGGATCTTGTTCTCAGTGGAGGTCATGTCAGATGTCCTTCCCGTTCTTCCGGGAAATCCGAACGCGCTTGCCGGACTCTTCGTCGGTCCGGTAGCCCACGCGAGTGGGGTTGCCGTCCGAGTCGACGACCGCGACGTTGGAAACGTGGATCGGGGCTTCCTGCGTGACGATGCCGCCGGAGGAAGCTCCGCGCTCGTTCGCGGAAACCGCGGTGTGCTTCTTGATGCGGTTCACGCCTTCGACGAGGACCTTGTTGGTCGCGGGGTAGGCCTGGATGACCTTGCCCTTCGCGCCCTTGTCCTTGCCGGCGATGACCAGCACGGTGTCACCCTTGTGCACCTTCATCACAGCACCTCCGGGGCGAGCGAGACGATCTTCATGAACTTCTTCTCACGCAGCTCACGGCCGACGGGGCCGAAGATGCGGGTGCCACGGGGATCGTTGTCCGGCTTGATGAGGACGGCGGCGTTCTCGTCGAACTTGATGTACGACCCGTCCGGACGGCGACGTTCCTTGGTGGTGCGGACGATGACGGCCTTGACGACCTCGCCCTTCTTGATGTTTCCACCCGGGATGGCGTCCTTGACGGTGGCGACGATGATGTCACCGATCCCGGCGTAGCGGCGAGACGAACCACCGAGAACGCGGATGCAGAGAATCTCCTTGGCACCCGTGTTGTCGGCGACGCGCAGCCGCGACTCCTGCTGAATCACTTACTTCTCCTTGACCTGGACTGTTGCACGGCAGATTTCCGACCCGACGTGCGCGGTCTGCACCCGTGCCCTGCGAGAGGGGCCGCCCGGGTGGGCGGCACAACGGTGGGGTTGCCGTGCGTCTGCCGCAAGGCAACCCCACCATCGTACTGGATGCATTATTCGGTTTCTTACTTGGCCTTCTCGAGGACCTCGACGAGACGCCAGTGCTTGGTCGCGGACAGCGGACGGGTCTCCATCAGCTGCACGCGGTCACCGATGCCTGCGACGCCGTTCTCGTCGTGCGCCTTCACCTTGCTGGTGCGCCGGATGATCTTGCCGTAGAGCGGGTGCTTGACCCGGTCCTCGAGCTCGACCACGATCGTCTTCTCCATCTTGTCGGAGACGACGTATCCGGTGCGGACCTTGCGGCTGCCGCGCTCTTCAGTGCTCACTGCTTTTTCCTCACTCATGCCGCGTCACCTGCGTCCGGACCGACGGCCAGCCCGAGCTCACGCTCACGCAGAACGGTGTAGATACGCGCGATCTCGTGACGGACGGTACGAAGTCGACGGTTGTTGTCCATCTGACCCGTGGCCATCTGGAAACGAAGGTTGAACAGCTCTTCCTTCGACTCACGAAGCCGGGTGACCAGCTCTTCTTCGGTGAGCTCGCGGAGCTCTGCGGCTGGGGTTCCAGTAGCCATCAGAACTGCTCCTCCCTTGTCACGATCCGGCACTTGCACGGGAGCTTGTGCATCGCGCGACGCAGGGCCTCACGAGCGATCTCCTCATTGGGGTAGCTCATTTCGAACATCACGCGACCGGGCTTGACGTTCGCGATCCACCACTCGGGCGAACCCTTACCGGAACCCATGCGGGTTTCGGCCGGCTTCTTGGTGAGGGGGCGATCCGGGAAGATGTTGATCCAGATCTTGCCGCCACGCTTGATGTGCCGGGTCATGGCGATACGAGCGGACTCGATCTGCCGGTTGGTGATGTAGGCGGGCTCGAGAGCCTGGATGCCGTAGTCACCGAAGGTCACCTGGGTTCCACCCTTGGCGGCACCCGAACGGCTCGGATGGTGCTGCTTGCGGTGCTTGACCCGCCGTGGGATCAACATGCGTCAGCCCTCCTTCTGTTCAGTCGTAGCGGGTGCATCGGCGGTGGCGGTCGCTGCGCGGCCGGCCTCGGTGCTGGTCGCGGTGGTGCCGGTGGCGCCGGAGCGACGGGGACGGCTCGGACGCTCACGCCGCGGGCGGTCGCCTGCGGGAGCAGCCACGTTGGCGGCGAGCTCACGCTTGCCACCGACGATGTCGCCCTTGTAGATCCAGACCTTCACGCCGATGCGGCCGAAGGTGGTCTTGGCCTCGTAGAGGCCGTAGTCGATGTCCGCGCGAAGCGTGTGCAGCGGCACGCGGCCTTCGCGGTAGAACTCCGACCGGGACATCTCGGCACCGCCGAGACGACCGGAGCACTGAACGCGGATTCCCTTGACGTTGGGCTGACGCATGGCCGACTGGATGGCCTTGCGCATCGCGCGACGGAAGGCGACACGGTTCGAGAGCTGCTCGGCCACACCCTGTGCGACGAGCTGAGCCTCGGCCTCGGCGTTCTTGACCTCGAGGATGTTCAGCTGGACCTGCTTGCCGGTCAGCTTCTCGAGCTCGGAACGGATGCGATCGGCTTCGGCGCCGCGGCGGCCGATGACGATGCCCGGGCGGGCGGTGTGGATGTCGACACGAACACGGTCACGCGTGCGCTCGATCTCGACCTTCGCGATGCCTGCGCGCTCCATGCCGGTGGCGAGGAGCTTACGGATCGCGACGTCTTCCTTGACGTACTCCGCGTACTGCTTGTCTGCGTACCAGCGAGACTTCCAGTCGGTGGTGATGCCGAGGCGGAAGCCGTGCGGGTTGATTTTCTGGCCCACTACTGAGCACTTCCCTTCCGGCGATTACGGGTCGATGTTCCGGTCTTCGGCAGGCTCTCCACGATCACGGTGATGTGACTGGTGCGCTTGCGGATACGGAACGCACGTCCCTGTGCACGCGGCTGGAACCGCTTGAGGGTCGCGCCCTCGTCCACGAACGCCGTGGCGACGACAAGCGTGCTCGGGTCGAGGTCGAGGTTGTTCTCGGCGTTGGCCGCTGCGGAGGCGATCACCTTGGCGACCGGCTCGCTCGCTGCCTGCGGCGCGAACTTCAGGATGTTCAGGGCGTCTTCAACCGAACGCCCGCGGACCAGGTCCACAACGCGACGCGCCTTCATCGGCGTGACGCGCACGTGGCGCGCTACTGCCTTGGCGGTCGGGTTGGCGGTTTCGGTGTTGCTCATCGCCTCTTCGCCTTCCGATCATCCTTGATGTGACCCTTGAACGTGCGGGTCGGTGCAAACTCTCCGAGCTTGTGTCCGACCATCGAGTCGGAAACGAACACGGGGACGTGCTTGCGGCCGTCGTGAACCGCAAACGTGTGGCCGATGAAGTCCGGAATGATCGTGGAACGACGGGACCAGGTCTTGATGACCTGCTTGGTTCCCTTTTCGTTCTGCACGTCCACCTTCGCGAGGAGGTGGTCATCGACGAACGGGCCCTTCTTGAGGCTGCGTGGCATCCTTCACTCCCTCCTAGCGCTTGTTCTTGCCGGTACGGCGACGACGGACAATGAGCTTGTCGCTCGCCTTGTTCTTGCGGGTGCGGCCCTCGGGCTTGCCCCACGGGCTGACCGGGTGGCGACCACCGGAGGTCTTACCCTCACCACCACCGTGCGGGTGGTCGACCGGGTTCATCACGACACCACGGACGGTCGGGCGCTTGCCCTTCCAGCGCATGCGGCCGGCCTTGCCCCAGTTGATGTTCGACTGTTCGGCGTTGCCGACCTCACCGATCGAGGCGCGGCAGCGAACGTCGACGCGACGGATTTCGCCGGACGGCATACGCAGCGTGGCGTAGGTGCCTTCCTTACCGAGCAGCTGGATGCTGGATCCGGCCGAGCGGGCCATCTTGGCGCCGCCACCCGGGCGGAGTTCCACCGCGTGGATGGTGGTACCCGTCGGGATGTTGCGCAGGGGCAGGTTGTTGCCGGGCTTGATGTCGGCGCCTGCACCGGACTCGACCGGTGCACCCTGAAACAGGCCCTTGGGGGCGATGATGTAGCGCTTCTCGCCGTCCGCGTAGTGCAGCAGGGCGATACGCGCGGTGCGGTTGGGGTCGTACTCGATGTGAGCGACCTTGGCCGGCACGCCGTCCTTGTCGTTGCGACGGAAATCGATCAGCCGGTAGGCGCGCTTGTGTCCGCCACCCTTGTGCCGGGTGGTGATACGACCGTGTGCGTTACGTCCACCGCGTCCGTGGAGCGGGCGAACCAGCGACTTCTCGGGGGTCGACCGAGTGATCTCGGCGAAGTCCGAGACGCTCGAGCCACGACGGCCCGGGGTAGTCGGCTTGTACTTACGGATTGCCATGAGTCTTCTCGTCCTCTATGTCTCGTCAAGTCCCGGCGCTTACGCGACCGGTCCTCCGAAGATCTCGATGGGCTTGCTGTCGGCCGAGAGGGTCACGAGCGCGCGCTTGGTGTCCTTGCGCTTGCCGTAACCGAACCGGGTCCGCTTGCGCTTGCCCTGACGGTTGGCGGTGTTGACGCTGGTCACGGTGACGCCGAAGATCTTCTCGACGGCAATCTTGATCTGCGTCTTGTTCGAGTCCGGGTGCACCAGGAAGGTGTAGGTGCCTTCCTCGATCAGTCCGTAGGACTTCTCGGAGATGACCGGGGCGAGCAGGATGTCGCGGGGATCGGCGATGGTGCTCACTTGCCCTCCTCCTTGTTCTCTTCCTGGGCGGTCTCGGCGGGCCCGTGGATGAACGCGTTGAGCGCCTCGACGCTGAACACGACGTCATCGCTGTTGAGCACGTCGTAGGTGTTGAGCTGGTCGGGTGCGATGGGGTGCACGCCGTCCAGGTTCTGCACGCTCTTCCAGGCCGCGATGTCCGCGCGTCCGACGACGAGCAGGACCTTCTTGCGATCCGAGATCTCGCCGAGGAAGGTGCGGGCGGACTTCGTGGACGGAGTCTGACCGGCGACCAGTTCGGTGATCACGTGGATGCGCTCGTTGCGGGCCCGGTCGGAGAGGGCACCGCGCAGAGCGGCGGCCTTCATCTTCTTGGGGGTCCGCTGGCTGTAGTCGCGCGGCTGCGGGCCGTGGACGGTGCCACCGCCGGCGAACTGCGGCGCACGGGTCGAGCCCTGACGAGCGCGGCCGGTGCCCTTCTGGCGGTACGGCTTCTTGCCACCGCCGCGAACCTCGCCGCGGGTCTTGGTGGCGTGGGTGCCCTGACGTGCAGCGGCGAGCTGCGCGACGACAACCTGGTGGAGAAGCGCGATGTTGGCAGGCGCGTCGAAGATCTCCGCGGGGAGCTCGACGGTGCCGTTGGTCTTGCCGCCGGCGACCTTGACGTCCAGCGTCAGCTTGGTCGTCGATGTCTCGGTGCTGGTCATGCTCGTGCACCACCCTTCACTGCACTCTTGACGATCACGAGGCCACCCTTGCGGCCGGGGATCGCACCCTTGATCAGCAGCAGGCCGTTCTCGGCGTCCACCTTGTGAACGGAGAGGTTCTGCGTCGTGATGCGGTCGCTACCCATGCGGCCGGACATGCGCATGCCCTTGAACACGCGGCCCGGGGTGGCGCAACCACCGATGGAACCGGGGCGACGGTGAACGGCCTGCGCACCGTGCGATGCACCCTGGCCGGCGAAGCCGTGGCGCTTCATGGTTCCGGCGAAGCCCTTACCCTTGCTGGTTCCGGTGACGTCGACGTAGGCGCCGTCCTCGAAGACCTCGGCGGTAAGTTCCTGGCCGACCTCGTACTCCGAGGTGTCGGCAACGCGGAGCTCCACAACGTGGCGGCGCGGGGTGACGCCGGCCTTGGCGAACTGGCCGGAAGTCGGCTTGTTCACCTTGCGCGGGTCGATGGCGCCGAACGCGAGCTGCACGGCGCTGTAGCCGTCACGCTCTTCGGTACGAATCTGGGTCACGACGTTCGGTCCGGCCTTCACGACGGTGACCGGAACGACCCGGTTGTTCTCGTCGAAGACCTGGGTCATGCCGAGCTTGGTGCCCAGGATTCCCTTGATCTTGGTATCAGTCATTGTTTTTGTCTCCGCCGCGCTCACTGAATGTTGACGTCGACGCTGGCCGGAAGGTCGATGCGCATGAGCGCGTCAACCGTCTTGGGCGTCGGGTCGAGGATGTCGATAAGCCGCTTGTGAGTACGCATCTCGAAGTGCTCGCGCGAGTCCTTGTACTTGTGCGGCGAGCGGATGACGCAGTACACGTTCTTTTCGGTCGGCAACGGCACGGGTCCAACGACGCGGGCCCCGGTACGGGTCACCGTCTCGACGATCTTGCGCGCTGACGCGTCGATCGCCTCATGGTCGTAGGCCTTGAGCCTGATGCGGATCTTCTGTCCCGCCACGCTTAGTGTCCTTTTCTTGCCGCGTTTCGTAGTCCCACCCGAGTCGGGCCGAACTACCTCGTCTGCACAGTCCCTTACCTGGGCCGCAACTGTCCGAACGCTAGGCGACCGGGACACACCCGATCCGCTGCCGCTGTTCATCTGTCATGGTTCTCCGGTACACGCGGTCGGGCGTGTCGCCCTCCCACTCATTCTCCGACCCGCAACTTTTCAGCTCTTCGGGCCGGGAACGCGTACCGGATGCACTCGATGCGAGTGCCAGTAGGTACTGCTTCCGTCTTGCATGTGGCCGCGAGCAGGTCATTCGATCTACACCGCGACGTTTCACCCCACCTGTTTCGGGCCGCAAACGATCGCGTCCCAGACAAGGCAACCCGACCAGTATGCCGTACCGGGCAGGAGAGATCAAACCGGACTCGATCACACTCGACGGTCCAGAACTTACTTTCAAGTAATATCGGGGTATGACTCCCTCGAGCCCCACCTACGCCGCATGGCAGAAGCTCCCCGACAACGCGCTCGGACACGCGTTGTTCTCCGTCGGCATGTGCGTCCGCGTCCCCTACTTCGGCTCGGTGCTCCCCCGCGTCGTCGAGATGCGGCCGGGCCGCTGCGAGGTACGGGCGCCGAAGTGGTGGGGCGTCCGCAACCATCTGGGCACGTTCCATGCGATCGCCGCATGCAACCTCGCCGAGGCCGCCATGGGCATGCTGTCCGAGGCGACCGTGCCGTCGACCCACCGGTGGATCCCGAAGTCGATGACCGTCGACTACCTCTCCAAGGCGAACGGGCCGCTGCGCGCCGTCGCGGAATTGACGGAACTGCCGGACTTCGGCGCGATGACCGCGGGCACGGACGTGGTCGTGCCCGTGCGCATCTTCGACCGCCATGGGGCCGAGGTCGTCCACGCCGACATCACGACGTGGGTCACGCCGCGGTAGAGCACGAAAGGCGCATGTCGAAGCTCACATTCGGTCCGGCGGCCGTGGCGGCGACCCGAATTGCCGTGTGGCACTTCCTCGAAGCCGGAACATCGCGGCGCAGCAGGAGCTTCCGGCCGGACGGGATCGGTTGCACCGTGGTCACCGGGGTCGAAGTGGTACAGACGTCCGGCATTTATCGCGGACGTGTCTCGACCCGTTACACACGATTTCCGTCCGTGTTCCGCGGGCCGGGAGGTCTTCGCGGGTCTGCTTTGGTCGCCCTCTTCGCGTGACATACTCGGGGACATGCCAGCACCTGACACCGCCGTTCTTGTCGAGGGAATCGAGAAATCCTTCGGTGACGTAGCAGCGTTGCGGGGTGTCAGCTTCGAGGTGCCCCGCGGCACGGTCCTGGGCATCCTCGGCCCCAACGGCGCAGGGAAGACCACCACCGTCAACGTGCTGTCGACCCTGCTGCGCCCCGATGCGGGCCGCGCGTTCGTCGCCGGACACGACGTGGTCGAGGAGGCTGCCGACGTCCGTCGCAGCATCATGATGACGGGTCAGTACGCCGCACTGGACGAGTCGCTGACCGGGCGCGAGAATCTCGTGCTGTTCGGCCGGCTGATGGGCCTGCCCAAGGCGGCCGCGAAATCGCGCGCGCAGGATCTGCTGACGCAGTTCGATCTGCTCGACGCGGGTGACCGGAAGGTGTCCGGGTATTCCGGCGGTATGCGCCGGCGCGTCGACATCGCCTGCGGCCTCGTGATCCGTCCCGAGGTCGTGTTCCTCGACGAGCCGACCACCGGCCTCGACCCCCGCAGCCGCCAGGGCGTGTGGTCGCTCGTGTCCGCGCTCAAGGAGCAGGGCATCACGATCCTGCTGACGACGCAGTACCTCGAGGAGGCCGACCTCCTCAGCGACAACATCGTCGTGATCGACAAGGGCACCGTGATCGCCGAGGGTACGGCGGACGAATTGAAGGCCCGGACCGGCGGAAGCTACTGCGAGGTGGTTCCGGTCAGCCTCGACGACCTGCCGCGTGTCCGTGAGATCCTCACGAACCTGTGCCCGCCCGGCAGGGTCATCGAGGAAGGCACCGACCGGTTGTCGATTCCCGCCGAACACGGCGCCCAGACCCTCGCCGAGGTGCTGCGCCGACTCGACCTCGCCGGCGTCACCCTCGCCGACATCGCCCTGCGGCGCCCGTCCCTCGACGACGTGTTCCTCTCACTCACCGGCCACGTCCGCGTCGACGAGAGCCTGCCGTCGTGACGGCGCCCGCCCAGCTCGGGTTCGAGAGCACCCTCGGCAGCAGGCACCGGCGGCCGCATCCTTCGAGCGTCCAGCAGTGGATTGCGTTGTCCGCACGTAACCTGCACACGATGTGGGTCTTCGGACAGTTCTTCATCGCGGTGCTGGCGCCGTTGATCTTCACCATCGGCTTCTACCTTCCGCTACGCCTGGTCATGAAGTTCCAGGGCATCGACTACGCACAATTCGTCATGCCGATCATCGTCCTGCAGGCCATGGCGTTCACCGCGATCTCGGCAGCGCACCGCGCGGCCACCGAGGCGTCGAACGGCATGAATTCCCGGTTCCAGACGATGCCGGTCAAGGCGGCGGTCCCGCTGACGGCGCGCATGACCGCGTGCCTCGTGCACTCGACGATCTCACTCGTCGCCGCGATCGGTTACGGATACGCGATCGGCTTCCGGTTCTCCGGCGGACTGGGGATGACAGCGGCGTTCTGCGGGCTGGCGATGCTGATCGGGTTCACACTCACGACGGGCGCCGATGCCCTCGGCACCCTCACCCGCAGTCCCGAGGTCACCAGTCAGGCGCTGACGCTCCCCCAGCTCATCCTCGGCATGTTCTCCTCCGGTTTCGTTCCGGTGACACAGTTCCCCGAGTGGGCACAGGGCTTCGTGCGCAATCAGCCCATCTCGCAGTTCTCCTCGTCCATGCGTGCAATGACGGACGGCACGATCACGTTCCACCAGCTGACACCCACTCTGTTGTGGTGCGGCGGGCTGGCGCTGGTCTTCATTCCGTTGTCGATCTGGTCGAATGTGAGGCGCGGATGACCACCGAGTACCGATCCGACACACCGGCGACGGTGACGTTTCCCGAGGTGATCGAACCCCACCCGGAGAACTCACTCACCGCACTGTTCTCGCACAGCCTGCTGCAGACCAAGCGCCTTCTGCTTCGCTGGGCCCGGGACCCGTACACGATGCTGCAGGCGATCGTGTACCCGGCGTTGATGCTGCTGATGTTCTGGGCGGTGCTCGGGATTTCGATCACCAAGGCCACCGGCGTGAACAGTGTCTTCGGGACCGTTCCGATGATCACGCTGGTCGGCGCGATGTTCGGTTCCATCGCCGGCGGTCTGTCGTTGAAGAAGGAGTGGGCGGACGGGCTCCTGAGCCGTTTCTGGGTGCTGCCCGTGCACCGCGCATCGGGACTGCTCAGCCGTCTCATGGCCGAATCCGTGCGGATCGTGCTCACCACCGTGCTGATCATCGCGGTCGGTTTCGCCATCGGATTCCGTTTCAACCAGGGCATTCTCGCCGGGATCGCACTGATGCTGCTGCCGCTGCTGTTCGGGGTGAGTTTCGCGACGATGGTGACGGCCCTCGCGGTCAACGCGGCGAAGGCGCCGCTCGTCGAACTCCTGTCGCTGCTCTGCACTCTGTTGCTGTTCTTCAACTCCGGATTCGTGCCCACCGGCGCCTACCCCACGTGGCTTCAGCCGTTCGTGGAGAACCAGCCGATGTCCTGCGCGATCGACGCGATGAAGGGACTGTCGATGGGCGGTCCCGTCGCGGAACCTCTGCTGAAGACGATCGCGTGGTCGCTCGCTGGGCTGCTGATCTTCACCTACCCCGCGGTGCGGGGCTACCGCCGCGCGGCGGGCACCCCGGCGTAGCACCGCGCCTAACGCGGGGTGTGCCCCGTCAGCGGGGGTTCGACGACCAGCGGATCGTCCGCGGCAGGTGGTCCGTAGACGCCGCCGTTCCTGGTCGCGTTCTCCTGCCCGAGGTCGTCGGGGCGGGGGACGTTCACGGCTCCCCGCTGCTCGAGGTACTGCTGCGACCGGCAGGTCCAGTCCAGGGCGGGCGTGCTCGGTTCCGCATCGGTCACCAGACGGCGTGGGGCGTCGTACACGCACATCGGCCCCTGCGTTCCGACGAGGAGCAGGTCGGCGAGGCCGCCCTTCTCGATCGACGCGATCTTCGGTAGTGCGCCGGGCATGATGGTCAGGCCGTATTCCAGGGAGGGGGTCCGGTCGCCGACGATCTCGGTGGGGAGAACCAGATTCGCCATCAGGGCGCCCAGGGAGTCGCGGTTGCCCGACAGCAGTGCGTCCAGGCTCGCCATCGTCTGCGGCGAGCGTCCGAGCAGGTCGACGAGCGCAGCGTCGTGGGCCCGCAACTGTTCGAGCACGCTGCGGGCGGTGTTCGCCGATTCGGGGAGGGCCGCGGTGAGGCCGTCCACCGTGTCCAGAAGTGGTAAGCCCTTGTTCACGATGGTCGACAGTGCATCGGTGCGGGTTTCGAGGGTCCGCGCGATCTCGGCGGAACCGTCGAGCATGTTCTGCAGGTCGGGTCCGGTGCCTCCGAAGGCGGTGCCGAACGTGTCCGCGAGCGAGGACAGGGCGGTGACGTCCATCGAGTTCACGAGGTCCGTCGTCTGGACGAGCGTCGCGTCGAGCGATCGCGGAATCCCCTCCTGCGGGACGTCGATGAGGTCCCCGTCCGCGAGGTACGGCGGATCCCCACTGTCGGGCATGATGTCGAGCGCCTGGATACCGATCGCGTTCTCGGTGGTGACCTTCGCGGTCGACCCGGCGGGCACCTGAGTGCCGGGGTGCAGTTCGATGCCGAGGACGATGCCCGTCCCCTCCCCGTTCACGTCGACGGAGCTGATCTTTCCCACTCCGACTCCGCGGTAGTTGACGGAGGCACCCTGGGCGAGACCGGCGGGGTGGTCGAGGCGGGCGGTCAGGTGAATGGGGTCTCCGAACGTGTCCGGGCCGGTGACGTACCGCAGCCCGAACAGGATCGCGGCGACCGAGATGACGAGGAACAGCACCAGCTGCGCCACGACGTGGCGTGTCATCATCGGACACCTCCGCCGAGTACCTCGGGCAACGTGCGGGCTGCGGGCACCTCGAGCGGGGCCGAGCCGGTGAGCAGTTTCGCGATGACGGCGGTGACGTCGAACGTTCCGTCGAATGTCGTGTAGTCACCGGGTGTGGCCGCGGCGAATCCGCCGAGGAACGTCGCCACCGAGTTCAGGGTGGGGGCGAGTTCCGACTCGAAGCCGTCGAGGGCGGCGAGCACGGTCCCGGCGTCGCTGATCTCGGTCGACAGTGCGGATCCGGCACTGCCGAGGACGCGTTGCGCCTCACGGCTGAGCCGGGACGCCTCCCCCATCAGCGCCGTGATCCGATCTCGTTGCGACACCAGCAGATCCACGATCGGCGCCAGATCGGTCATCGCGCGGTCGAGGACCGGTTGGCCCGCGGCGAGTTCCGCAGCGAACGCGTTGGACGCCACCATCGCCCGGTCGAGTTCGTCCCGGTGGTCGTCGACGACGCCCAGTGTGTCGTTCAGCATGTCCACCAGTTCCCGGATCTTGTCGGAGCGTCCGGTGAAGGCGACGGTCAATTCGTTCATGATGGCGTGTATTTGATCGATGCCGCTGCCGTTGAGCACCGTGGCCAGCGCAGCCAGTCCGCTCTCGATGTCGGGGCCGCGCGACGTCTGCGACAGCGGGAGCACGTCGCCCTCGCTCATCGGTCCGCCCGCCGCGTCGGCGACGTCGAGTCGGATGAAGGGATTGCCGAGGGCCGTGGGCAATTCGATGCGTGCCGTCGCGTCCCGCGGAATCGGGACGTCGTCGCGGATCCGCATCTCGACCTCTGCGGTGAAATCCCGGGTCGACACGTCCGAGACGCGGCCCACGACCTCCTGTCCCACTCGGACCTCGGCGCCGGGCACGACGCGATCGACGCCGTCGAACTGCGCGGTGATCTCGTAGGACGGACCGTCCGGCGATCGGCCGACCGACAGTTCCTGCAGGCTCAGCGAACAACCCGCGGCCGGCAGTGTCACGCCGACGATCAGCGCCGCCGTCAGGGACGTCGTTCTCGTGCGGATCGTCATCGTCCTCCGACCATGAGTTCGCGCAGCCCGAACGGGTCGGACATGCTCGGCGGAAACTGGATCGGGTTGGTGATTCCCGCTCCCCGGCAGAGGATCGGATCCACCACCGCGCAGAGCGGGGACGTCGGCTCGGCCTGCGCCAGGTTGGTGGAGATGTTCAACCGGATGCGGGCACGCTGGTCCGGAGTCACCGCGCGCTGGATGTTGTCGATCAGCAACGGCACCAGGTCCATGATCTCGGCGAGGTCGGTGTCGTGCCTCCGCAGCACCTCGCTCACCCCCGCCAGATCGTCGACGCCGGCGGCGATGTCGCCGCCCCGGGCGGACACGAGGTGGTCGATCTGATTCAGCAAGGCGGACAGCTGGTTCACCGTGTCGCCGATCGCGAAGTGCTGCCCGGCGAATTCGTCTCCGATGGCGGTGAGCGAACCGGCGAGGGAGTCGACCTGCGCCTGCCGCGCCGAGATCGCGTCGACGAGTATCTCGAGGTTGTCGACGAGCGCTCCGACATCCGCGCTGTTGCCTGCGATCACCGAACTCGCCTGCGACAGTGTGCGGATGGCGTCGTTCATCGCGGGACCGAGCCCGTCCGTGGACGCCGCGGCTGCCGAGATCGCGGCGCCGGCGTCGCCGCCGTCGGGGCCGAGGGTCTCGACCACGGTGTCGACGCTGTCCATCAGCTGGTCCCAGGTGATGGGCGAGTGACTGCGTTCGGGGGGAATGGTCTGTCCGCTCTCCAGCACCGGACCACCGGTGTACGCGGGACCGAGTTCGACGAAACGCTCCCCGATCGCGGAAGACACCAGCACGTACGCATTCGCGTCGGCGGGCACCACGACGTCGGACGCGATCGACATCGTGACCGTCACCGCCCCGCCCCGCGGTTCCACGGACTCGACGATGCCGACGGGCACGCCGAGCACGGTGACTTCGGTGCCGGGGAATACGCCGTTGACATAGGCGAATTCGGAATGAACCACGGTGGAGGACGTGCGGAAGATCAGCAACCACCCGGAAACGACGATCGCCACCACGAGGGCGAGCACGCCGCCGATCCCGGCAATCCGGCGTGCGGTGCCCGCGTTCACGAGCACCCCGTGATCAGTCCGACGACGCAGAGCAGGTTGTCGGCGATCACGGCCGACGGCGCCGACACGTCGGCCCAGTCACCGTTTCCGGTGGCGTTGACGAGCGCCCTCGCTGCCGGCGCACCCGTGGTGAGCAGTGCGTCGAGGTTGGCGAGGTTCGCGTCGAGTCGTTCCGTCACCTGCCGCGCGTTCGCGAGCAGTGCGTCGAGTTCGGCGGTGTTCTCCCCCAGGAACTGGGACGCCTGCGCGATCAGGGCCTGCAGATCGTCGACCATCCGGCGGATCGCCTCGCGACGGGTGGCGAGCGTGTTCATCACGACGTCGGCGTTGCCGAGCAGGGTGGTCAGCTGATGCTGCTGACCGACCAGCACGTCGGTGAGGGTTCGCGAGCTGTCGAGCAGTTGCGTGACCTGATCCGCGTTCTTCGCCAGGATCGCGGACGCCGCACTCACCCCCGACAGCGCCTCCCTGTTGAGTGTCGCGTCCTGCGGCACCGTGTCCGTCACCACGGTGAGCATCTTCTGCAGTCCGCCGAGGTCGAGGTCGTCCGCCGTCTCGATCGCGGACGACCCGATGTCGTCGAGCGAGTACGGAACGCTGGTGCGGCTCAGGGGAATCGTCCCGTCGTCGCCCAGGTCGCCGGGCCCCGACGGTGACACGTCCAGGTACCGCTTGCCGAGGATGGTCGACAGCTTGACGCCCGCGGACGTCGTCGACCCGAGGTGACGCGCGCCGTCGAGCCGGAAGCGCACCACCACGTGATCGCCCGCCAGGTCCACCGCGGTCACCCGGCCGGCGGGCACCCCGGCCACGTACACGTAGTCGGAATCGGTCAGGCCCGCGGCGTTCGCGAGTTCCGCAGTGTAGCCGTCGGTTCGCACACTGAAGCTCACCCGCGGGATCACGAGAACCAGGGCCAGAGCCAGCGTCGCGGCGAGGATTCCCACGATTCCGACGATCAGCGGGTTGACCGGCCGCACCCGCTGGTTTCCGGCCAGCGAGTCCCAGACGTCGCGCACCGTGTCGGTGACACTCATTGGCAGTACCTCGAATGCAGGTCGGGACCCAGGGCGCCTTCGCGACCGTCGACGTTGACGATGAAGGTGCACAGGTAGATGTTGAGCCACGAGCCGTAGGAGCCCGAGCGGTCGACGGAGGAGAAGAATTGCGGCATGGCCACCATCAGGTGATCGAATTCCGGGTGGGCACCGACCATCGCCCCGGTCAGCGATTCGAGTCGGTTCACCGTGCGTCCGAGTTCCGGGACCCGCCCGTCCACGATCTGCAGCGCCGATCGGCTCACCGCCGCACTCTGGTCGAGGGTGTCCATGAGAACCTCGTTGTTCTCGGCGAGCATTCCGGTGAACTGGGTGAGACTGTCGACGAGGTGGGACAGTTCCGGACCGCGGGACGCCGCGGTTCCCACCACCACCTCGAGGTTCGCGATGAGATCACCGATCAGCTGATCGTGGTTCGCGAGGTTGCCGGTGACGTCCGCGACCCTGCGCAGCAGCGTTTCCATGCTCGTCTTCCGTCCGTCGAACACGGCGACGACCTCGGTGGCGAGTTCGTTGACCTGCTTCGGGTCGATCGCGTCGAACAGCGGCTTGAATCCGTTGAAGAGACTGGTGAGATCGAGTGCGGGCGACGTCCGGTCGAGCGGAATCGTGTCGCCCTCCGCGAGAGTGCCCTCGTCGTCCGACGAACCGGCCGCGAGATCGAGATACCGGATCCCGAGCAGGTCGCCGTATCGGATCGCGACGGTCGTGTCGGCGGGCAGAGCCTGATCGCGCTCCACCTCGAAATTCACCAGGGCGGTGGCGCTTCCGGCGTCGCCGTCGACGATGTCGACCGAAGCCACCCGTCCCACCCGCACACCGGCGATGGTGACGTCACTGCCGGGAGTCACCCCCTGGGCGTCGGTGAACAACGCCTTGTACGCGACGGTCGGTCCCTCCACCGGCACCCGCAGTGTGTTCACCACGAGGACCGCGGAGAGAACCCCGAACACGGCGAAGACCGCCAGTTTGATTGCCGAGTTCCGGACGCTCATCCCCCGCCACCGCCCCCGCAGTTCGGTCCGTTCAGGCCGGGGTACCGCGGGCAGTCGGACGAGGTGTAGGGCCGCGGGTTGGACAGGTCGGCGGCGACCCGCACCCCGAACTTGCCGGTGGAGAAGACGGCGGCGCCGGCGTCACCGAACGGGCCCGCCTCGTCCAGGGTCGCCCGCAGCAGGTCGGACTTTCCGGCCAAGGTGCCCAGGGTCGGTGAGACGTTCAGTGCCACCGCGATCATGTCGTCCGCGTTCTGTTCCAGGACGTCGCCGGAATTCCTCGTCACGACGAGCGACGCGGCGAGGAAACCGGTGAAGCTGTCGGTGTTCTCGACGAGAGTGTTCGACAGCGACACCGCCGCGTCCATGGTCGCGAGGACGTCGGGCGCGGCCGTCGCCAGCTGTTCGCTGATCCGTGCGATCTGCGGCGCGCGCTCCGCGACGGAGTCGACGAGAGGCGCGGTCGACTGCGCCACCGTGTGGAGGCTGTCGATGGTGTGCCCCAATTGTTCGCCGCGCCCACGCAACGCGTCGGCGAGGGCGCTGAGCGCGGCCTGCATCTGCTCGGGCTTCACCCTGGACACCAGGTCGTAGACCTTCGAGTACAGGTCGTACATCTGGACGGTCTCGGCCGACGTGTCGGGTTGCAGCCGGGCACCGGCCTCGAGCCTCGCACCGCCGGTTCCCGCGGTGGACACCAGCTCGACGTTCTGGTCGCCGAACAACGTGCGGGGCACCACCCGCACCTGGACGGACGCTGGGATGTGCTGCATCTGTTCGGGGCGGAGGCTGATGTGCATGCTCGTCTCGTCCTGTCCGGGGTCGACGCTCGACACGGTGCCGACGGTTGCGCCCTTGTAGGACACCGTCGTGTGTGCCTTCACCGCTCCGGCGTCCGACGGAAGCGTCGCCGTCACCACGGGGTCGGTGACGATCGCCCCGGTGCCGAAACCGACCAGCAGCGCCGATCCGACGGCCAGAATCGCCACCCCGATCACCCCCCGCACCGCGAGGGCGCCGTTGCCCGGACCTCCCGGGCGGCCGCGCATCACGGCAACCCCAGGGCGGGGGCGGACGGGACGAGGCCCCACAGGGTGAGGGTCAGCAGCAGGTCGACGATGCCGATGGCGAGGATGCTGGTGCGCAGCGCGCGCCCGGCCGCCCGGCCGACGCCCTCGGGCCCGCCGTACGCGTGGTACCCGTACGAGCAGTGCACGAGCGCGATGATCGTCGCGAACACGATCGCCTTCACGAACGAGTACACGACGTCGGTGGGGGTGAGCATGAGATGGAAGTAGTAGTCGTAGGTTCCGGCCGACTGCCCGCTGAACGTGACGATCACCAGTCGCGAAGCCAGGTAGGACGACAGCAGCCCCACGACATACAGCGGCACCACGCAGATCAGGCACGACACCAGCCTGGTGCTCGCGAGGAACGGCAGCGACGGGATCGCCATCGCGTCCAGTGCGCTGATCTCCTCCGAGATGCGCATGGCGCCGAGCTGTGCCGTGAATCCCGTGCCGACCTTCGCGGCGAGCGCGATGCTGGCGATCACGGGCGCGAGTTCGCGGGTGTTGAGGATCGCGGACAAGAGCCCGGACAGCGAACCCATGCCCAGCAGGTCCAGTCCGCGCAACCCCTCGATGCCCACCTGCGTCGCCGCGACCGCGGACATCGCGAAGACGACTCCGATCGCTCCGCCGCCGGCGAGCAGGGTCGCGCCGCCGAAACTGATGTCGCCGATCTGCCGCATGATGTGCCGCCAGTACTTCACGACCGCGAGGGGGACGCCGGCGGTCACGCTGCCGTAGAACGTGAATTCCCGGCCGAGGCCCGTCATCAGGCCCAGGGGCTGTCGCGCCCGTGCCCGCACCCAGTGCGCGGCGGGCCATCGGGTGCTCACGACCATCAGTAACCACCTACGGGGACGACGAGAACGGAATAGAGCTGACTGAGCACGGTGTTGACGATGAACACGAGGATGAAGGCCAGCACCACGGCCTCGTTGACGGCGTCGGCGACACCGCTGGGTCCGCCTTTGGCGTGCAGCCCTTTGAAGCTGGCGACGAGCGCCGACGTCACCGCGAACGCCATCGACTTGACGAGGGCGACCACGAAATCCGACAGCCGCGTGTACTGCGACAGTGCCGCGAGAAAGCTTCCCGCCGAACTGTTCTGGACGACCACCTGGAAGAGGAAGCACGCCGACACGCCGACGGCGGTGACCATGGCGCAGAGTGCGACGCCGACGAGCACCGCGGCGAGCACTCGCGGAACCACGAGTCGCTCGATCACATCGAGTCCGAGGACTTCCATGGCCTCGACCTCTTCGCGGATCGTGCGCGAGCCGAGGTCCGCGCAGATCGCGGACCCGCCGACCCCGGCCAGCATCAGCGCACAGACCAGCGCGGACGCCTGCCCGACGATCACGAACCCGACGACGGCCCCCGTGTACCCCTCGGCGCCGAGCTGACCGGCGAGGCTGCCGATCGTGACGGCGATGAGGACTCCGATGGGGATCATCAGCAGCAGGGCGGGCGCCGACGTGACCGACGCGATCCGCCAGGCCTGGTCCAGCAGTTCCCGCCAGGCGAGCTTGCGCCGCACCAGGACTCGTACGGCGGCCACCGTGGTCGCGATGGAGAACCCGATGAGCGCTCCGACTTCGTTGGCGAAATGACTGACGGGCCCCTTGGCGGGTGGCAGCTGGAATGTCACGCGGTCCTCCCCCGGCGCCGGTCACCCACGATCGGCGACCGGCGTCGAGCAGTATGGGAATCGGGGTCAGACGACCGCGACGTCGTTCGCGCCGTGGGCTTTTCGAAGCTCACCCTTGACGACCTTCCCGCTGGCGTTCCGCGGGAGGGCGTCGACCACGACGACGTCTTTCGGATGCTTGTACCGGGCCAGCTTGTCTTCGAGCCACGCGGCGAGTTCGTCGACCGTCAGATCGTCTCCGTCGTCGTCGAGCGCCACGATCGCGACGGGCACCTCGGTCCACTTGGGGTGGGGCCTGCCGACCACGGCGGCCTCCCGGATCCTCGGATGCCCGAACAGGACGTTCTCCACCTCGGCGCAATAGATGTTCTCGCCGCCGGAGATGATCATGTCCTTCTTGCGATCAACCACGTAGACGAAGCCTTCCTCGTCCTGCCGCACCAGGTCGCCCGAGTGGAACCATCCGCCGGCGAATGCGTCCGCCGTCGCGGCCGGGTTCTGCCAATAACCCTGCATCATGGTCGGGCCGCGGTACACGATCTCGCCGACGGTGCCGGGGGCGACGTCGTTCATCTCGTCGTCGACGATCCGCGTCTGGATGGTCGGGACCGGCTTGCCCACCGAGCCCAGCTTGCGGATCGCGTCGTCGCCGTCGAGCACGCACGTGATCGGGGACATCTCGGTCTGCCCGAACACCGCCACGACGAGAGCCTTCGGGAACGTCTCCGCCATGGCGCGCAGCACGGTGTCCGATGCGGGTGCGGCGCCCCAGCTGATGACGCGGAGGGCGAGGTCGCGGCCCGCGGCGGTGGGATCGGCGCAGACTGCCTGCCACTGCACCGGAACGAGGAACACCGTGGTGATGCGCTCGCGCTCCCACACGTCGAGCATCTCGGTGGGGTCGAACGCCTTGAGGGGGTGGATCACGGTGGTGGCGCCGAGCATCAGCATCGGGGCCACCGAACCGAGGGCGGCGACGTGGAACACCGGGGACGCGAGGAACCCGACGTCGTCGCCCCTGTCGTAGCGCATCGCCCGGATGCAGGTGATGGACTGCCCGACCATGTTCGAGTGCGACAGCACCGCCCCCTTGGGCGTTCCGGTGGTGCCGGAGGTGTAGAGGATGAGCGACGGCGTGTCCTCCGGCAGGTCGACGGGGGTGAAGGCCGGACCGTCTTCCGCGACGAGGTCCTCGTAACCGAGAGCGTCGCCCTCGGTGTCCGCGCCCATGACGATCGCCAGGCCGAGATCGGGAACATCCTGCCGCACAGCGGAAACGAGGGGTGCCAGCGCGGGCTCGGTGAAGACGGCTCGTGCGCCCGAGTCCCGGGCGATGAAGGCGACCTCGGGCGGGGTGAGCCGGAAGTTGACCGGGACCGCAATCGCACCCAGCGCATTGATCGCGAGTACCGCCTCGAAGAACTCGGTGCGGTTGAGCGTGAGCAGCAGGACGCGGTCGCCGAAGTTCACCCCGCGCCGGGAGAGGGCCCCCGCGAGGGCCTGCGAGCGCTCGTGCAGTTCGCGCCACGACGTGCTCTGCCCGAGATGGCGGAATGCGGGGTGGTCGGGCTTCGCCTGGGCATGGGTGGCAACCCAGTTGTTCCAGTGGTTGCGGCGGGATTGCAGTGGCTGCGTGAGCGGCTCGCTACGTGATGACATGTGGTGGTGGTCCCTTCGCTGTACTCGAGTTCGCCCCTCGGGCCCCACACGGAGGCTGTGACGAGTATTACAGATGTCGACGTTGATCGGAACAGTCTTGTTAACGGCAATTCGCATCAGCTGCCGAAGTTCGGAGCACGTTTCGTGAGCATCGCCGTGACCCCCTCGGCGAAGTCCGGCGACTGGAGCAATTCGGTCTGGCCGGCCTTCTCGCGGACCAGCGCCGGATCCAGTTCCGTCAGCGTCGTCGCCGTGAGGGCCTGCTTGGTCAGCGCGACGGCCCGCCTCGGACCACGCGCCAGCCTCGCCGCGACTGCGTCGACGTGGGCCGCGAGGTCGTCGGCCGCGAGCACACCGGCGATCAGGCCCTCGTCCGCCGCCCGGTCGGCGGGCAGCCGTTCGCCGAGCAGCGCCATCCGGGTGGCCCTGGCCCTGCCGATCGAGGCGGCGATCAACGCGCTGGATCCGCCGTCGGGCATGAGCCCGACGTTGACGAATGCGAGGAGCAGGTACGCGTCCTCGGCGGCGTACGTCAGGTCCGCCGCCAGGGCGATGGACGCCCCGATCCCGACAGCCGCGCCGCCCACCTGGGCGATCACCGGGATCGGGAGGTCGACGATCGCGCGGATCACGCGATTGGCGGAATCCATCACCACCTCCGGCGACGCCGCCCGGCCGCCCGCGGTGGCCGCCGCCGCGAGATCCGCGCCGGTGCAGAATGCCGCGCCCGCACCCGAGAGGACGACGACGCGGACGGCAGGATCCGCCGCCGCGCCTTCGAGCACGTCGCCGAGTGCGGTCATGTGAGCCAGATCGAGCGCATTCATCCGGCCGGGCCGATCGATCGTGATCCGGAGGATCCCGCCGTCCACGACCACCCGGAGACCGTCGGCTGCGACGGCGGGAACGGTCGACAGTTGCCGTGGTGCACTCATGACGCCAGCTACCTCCGAGAGAATCGGCCTGCGCGGCCGGAGTAGGGCGGGGCACCGCTAGAGGCCACCACCACACGCGAATTGCTGTTAACTTATTAGTGCCGTTCGGTGCGTGTCAATACCTCTCGGAACACATTTCGCACTGTCTTGCTGGCCATTCATCGAGACGCCGGGCGAACACTCGGATTCGCGCCGACCATCCAGGGCTCGGCAGTGAGGGAGTCTCGGTTAAGATGACCGGCAGAGGAACCGGCAGACAACTGCCCACTACTGGAGGTGACCGTGGCCCGGACCAGCACGGCGGCCGGTGCCGCCACCGACCGGCCGATCCGCCGCCGCCCCAAGAATCGCAAGGCCCAGATCGCGAACGTCGCAGCCGAAGCCTTCAGCGAGCGCGGCTACCACGCCGTCGGTGTCGACGAGATCGCCGCCACCATCGGCATTTCCGGGCCCGCCCTGTACCGGCACTATCCCAACAAATACGCCCTGTTCGTCCACGCGGCGACGACGACGGCCGACGCGCTCCAGGCGACCGCGGACGGCGCACTCGACGGCGTCGACGGACTCGAACCCGGCGACCGACTCGAACACCTGATCTCCGCGCTCGTCGCGAACAGCATCGAGAACCGTAAGGTCGCCGGACTCTACCGCTGGGAGGGCCGGTATCTCGAGGCCGAGGACCGCAAGCGGATTCGTGCCATCTTCGTCCACGTCACGCAGTGTGTGGCCGCGCCGCTGCGCGAGATTCGCCCCGAACTGACCGCCGTCGACGCGACGACGCTGGGAGCGTCGACGCTGAGTGTGATGGGCAGCATCAGCGCACACCGGACCACCCTCGCCACCCGCAGACTCGACACGCTCCTGAAGTCGGCGTGCAGGTCGATCCTGAACGCGACACTTCCGCCCGCCGTCCCGAACGCGGGCAGGGGCGCCCCCGCCGGCGCGGTGCGGGGACTCGCCGTGACGTCCAAGCGTGAATTGCTGATCAACGAGGCCGTCAAGATCTTCGACCGGCACGGCTACCACGACTCGAGCATCGAGGAGATCGGCGCCGCCGCGGGCATCAACGCGTCGAGCGTCTACCGCCACTTCCCCAGCAAGGCAGACCTTCTGGCGGCGGTGTTCTACCGCGCGTCCGACCGGCTGGCCGTGGCCACGTCGGCGGCGCTGTCCACGGCCGCCGACCCCGAGGACGCCCTCCGCAAGCTCGCCGAGTCGTACCTGGAACTGTCGTTCGGGAACCCGGAAGTGCTGTCGGTCTACTTCGCGGAGATCGGGAACCTCCCGAAGAACGAACGGACCAACCTCCGGAACGTGCAGCGCCTCCACGTCGAGGAATGGGTCCATCTGGTGACCGCCGTGCGGTCCGAACTCTCGGCGCCCGAGGCACGGTTCCTGGTACACGCGGCGCTCGGACTGGTTCTCGACATCGGCCGACTGGTCCACTTCGACACCCGCGAGGAGTCCCGTGCCCGACTCCACACCCTGATGACGGCCGTGCTGCTGGGTCACTAGCCCATGCCCCTGGGCGAATCGCCCAGGGGCACAGTTCTCATGCGGCCCGCCGGCGGGCTCCTCGTTGCTTGTCGTTGTCCGCACCGAGGTCGCGGGGGCGGTAGCCCACCGGGTATCCGGGGTAGGTCCGGTTGCGCGGATCGCGTGCGGCCTTCGATTCGCGGCGCGGTGGCAGGAGGCGCACGAACCGTGCCCGGATCTGCAGCACACGTCGGGACGCGCGCTGCAACCAGTGCGGGGCTGCGGGAAATCCGAACGCCGCCAGCATCATCGGGTCGAGGAGTGCGTAGACCCCCTGCGCGACGAGTGGCCGGAGCGCCGCCGGAAACCAGGAGCAGAACAGCGTCAGCGTGTAGGTGCCGACCCGATGGTTGTCGTCGGTGTACCGGAAGTGTGTCCGCTCGTACTCGGCCTTGAACCGGTAGAAGTCCTCGAAGGTCTCGGGGATGTTCCTGATCCCCATGCGAACCCCCACCTGACGGTAGAAGTGGAAGCACGCAAGACGCTCGTTCGGGGTGAGCCGCCGCCACCCGAACCGGTCGATCCAGTCGATCGGTTCGTAGATGAACGTGGTCAGTACGTACAGCATGTCGTCGTTGTCGATGTCGTACTTGCCGTGCATGCGGTTCACGACGCGCAGTGATTCGATGCCGCGTTCGGAGTCGTAGCCGTGTTCGACGAGTTCGGCCATCAGCAACGCGGTGTCGTCGTATCGCTTCTGCGGCCGCTTCTCGAATTCGCCGGTGCGCTGCAGCAGTTCCGAAATCGTGGGGACGCAATACGTTCGGAACAGCGCGAATTCGAGGGACCGCTGGTAGTCCCACGGAAATTCGTAGCCGGCCGTGATGCGGTGGATCTCCTCGTGGTCCCGGACCGGGTCGAGTTCCTCGATCCGGCGCTGCCAGCCGTGCCTGCCCCGTGGAACCCCGCCCGGCGTGGTCTTCCTCAGCATGTGAATACCCTCCCGCGATCAGCGTCCGTGTCGGTTCTTCAACATCCAGGCGGAAATCTTCATGTCCCGCGACTTGCGCTGCATGGTCAGCAGATTGAGCGGCGCCGCGAACTTCTGCCGGGCGATGGACTTGACCCGGCTGAATTCCCGCAGCCCGTCCGCCCCGTGAATGCGGCCGAAGCCCGAGTCTCCGACACCGCCGAACGGCAACGCCGCGACACCGGCGAATCCGAGCACCGAGCCGATCGTCACGACGCCGGCCCTGAGCTTCCCGGCAGCCTGCATCGCCTTGGTCGCATCCTTGGTGAAGATGGACGCGCCGAGGCCGAACGTGGTGCCGTTGGCCAACGCGACCGCCTCGTCGAGGCTCGCGACCTTGTTGACGACCATCGTGGGGCCGAACGTCTCCTCGCGGATCGCGGTGCTGTCCTCGGGAACGCCGGTCAGCACGATGGGCCCGACGTACCCGTCCGCGATGGAGTCGAGTCCGCCGACCACCGCGGATCCACCCTTGTCGAGTGCGTCCCGGACGTGGCTGCGAACCACGTCGGACTGGCCGGTCATCGTCATGGGGCCGTACGCCGCGTCCCGCGGTCCCGGGCGCAGGACCTTCGATTTCTCGGCGACCAGCCGGACGAACTCGTCGTAGACGGCGTCGACGACGTAGATGCGCTCGACGCCCGCGCACGTCTGTCCGGCGTTGCCCATCGCCCCGAACACGGCGAACCCGGCCGCCTCGTCCAGGTTCGCGTCGGCGTCGACGAGCATGGCGTCCTTGCCTCCCGCCTCGACGACCAGGGGCGTGAGCGTTTCGGCGCAGGCGGCCATGACCCGCTTGCCGGTGGCGGCGGACCCGGTAAAGGCGATCTTATCGACGCCGGCAGAGACGAGGGCGGAACCCGTCGACCCGTCGCCGGTGACCACCTGCAGGACAGGCTGATTGGGGATGAGTGCCTTCCACTTGTCGGCGAGCCACACCGCGACACCGGGGGTCAGCTCACTGGGTTTGAAGACGACGGTGTTGCCCGCTGCCAGCGCGTAGGAGATGGAGCCCATCGGCGTGTAGACGGGGTAGTTCCACGGCCCGATCACACCGACCACACCCATCGGCTCGTACCCGACGCTGCTGGCCTGGTTCGCACTGACCAGGCCGGAGGGCACCTTGCGCCGCTTCAGGACCTTGCCCGCGTTCTTCGCCGCCCAGTCGAGATGCTCGATGGCGAGCATCACCTCGAGGAGCGCGTCGTCGTGGGGCTTGCCGGTCTCGGCGGCGACGAGGGCGGCGAGTTGCTCGCCGTCCCGTGCCATCGACTTCTTCCAGTCCAGGAGCCATTGTTTGCGGCCGTCGAAGCCGAGGGCGGTCCACCACTGCGCGGCCGACCGGGCCGCGTCGACGGCGGCGCGCACCTCCCGCTCCCCCTCGATCGGGTACTCGGCCAGGACGGTGCCGTCGCGCGGGTCCAGGGACGCGAACGTCTTCGGCGCCGACTCCGCCGGCCCCGTCGGAGCCGTGGGCTGAGCGCCTGCCGTCGTCTCGGTCGTCTCCGCCTGCTGTGGCATGGTCGATATCCTCCCTCGAGATCACATCAAATATATGTGATGTGATGTAATGTAGTGGACATCACAGTATGCGGCCGACCCCATCGCGGCAAGCCCCACACAGTCACCCCCGGCCGGCCGGTTCGCCGACCGCATCACCCACGAGGAGTTCCCCGGACATGAGCGTCGAATTCACCAGTGAACAGAAGGACTTCGCGGCGGCGATCGCCGATTTCTGCAAGCGCGAGAGCGGCACCCGCGAGCAACGCGACAGGCTGACGAATCACGGCGAGCACAACCACAATCAGGACCTCTACGAGAAGATGGCGAAGCTGGGCTGGCTGGGCATCACCATCCCCGAGGAGTACGACGGCTCGGCCGCGAGCCACGTCGACATGTGCATCCTGCTCGAGGAAGCCGCCAAGGGCATGGCACCCATCGGCGGGATCGGGCCCACCCTGATCACGGGCGGCGCCTACGCGAAGTTCGGAACCGACGCACAGAAGGACGTCGTGCTGCGCGGCATCGTGGCGGGCCGGTCGCAGTCCATCTCGATGTCCGAGCCGGAGGCCGGTTCCGATGTCGGCAACCTCAGCACCCGCGCGGAGAAGACCGCCGACGGCTGGGTGATCAACGGCCAGAAGACGTGGTGCTCCAATGCGCACTTCGCCGACAACATCCTGCTCGTGGCCCGCACCGGGCGCGGCGACGGCAAGCACGAAGGCCTCACGATGTTCCACGTCCCCGCCGATACGGCGGGACTGAAGATCAGCGGCATCGACACGATGGGCGGCAAGGAGGTCAACGACCTCTACTTCACCGACTGCGTCCTGCCCGAGGACGCGGTGGTGGGCGACGTCGGCAACGGCTGGCGCCAGCTGATGACCGGACTGAACTTCGAACGCCTGATCCTCGCGGCCATGATGCTCGGCACCGCGCAGCGCGCGTTCGCCGACACCCTCGATTTCGTCACCCAGCGCAAGCAGTTCGGGCGTCCCGTCGGATCGTTCCAGGCGCTACGCCACCGCATCGCCGATCTCGCGACGGAGATCGAGTGCTGCAAACTGCTCGTGTACAGCGTCGCCAGGGACGTCGACGCGAACCCCGACAAGATGCTGGCCCGTGAAGCGTCGATGGCCAAGCTGAAGGTCACGGAGACCGCGAAGAAGGTCGCGCTCGAGGGCATGCAGATGATGGGCGGGTACGGCTACGCCACCGAGTTCGACATGGAGAAGCACGTCCGCTCCACCATCGTCTCGAGCATCTACGGCGGTACCAACGAGATTCAGCGCGACATCATCGGCAAGACCTACGGCTTGTAAACATCCACTGCGGTTTATGCTGGTTTGCCGCATCGAAGGAGTTCTCCATGGCATCGCCCTCCGTGTCACGATCCGCAGCGGGCCGCACCCTGCGCCGCCGACCCCAGTTGTCGGACGACGTCGCCGTGCACGTCCGCAACCTGATCATGTCCGGGGGCGTTCGCCCGGGTGACTTCATCCGCCTCGACGAGACTGCGGCAGACCTGGGGGTCAGCGTCACACCCGTCCGCGAGGCGCTGCTGACCCTGCGCGGCGAGGGACTCGTCGAACTGGTTCCCCACCGCGGCTACGTGGTCGCCCCGCTCAGCCGGAACGACATTCACGACCTCTTCTGGCTACAGGGCCAGATCGCCGAGGAACTCGCGGTCCGCGCGACGCGGTCCGTGACCCCGGAGGTCGTCGAGGAACTGACCGCGATCAACGAGAAGCTGCGGCGGGCCGTCGAGGACGGCGAGGCCGAGCGCATCGAGGATCTCGAGTTCTCGTTCCACCGGGTCATCAACCGTCTCGCCGACGCGAGCAAGCTGTCGTGGTTCCTGCTCAGCGCCACCCGGTACACACCGGTGCAGTTCTATTCGTCCGATCCGGCCTGGGGCGAGGCTGCGGTCGAGAGCCACCGCCGCCTCATCGCCGCACTCGCCGACGGGAAGGCCGACGTGGTCGGTGCCGAGAACAAGGCCCACTTCATCGACGGTGCCCAGCGACTGGTCGCACATCTCGACGACGTCGGCATCTGGGACTGACCAGCGCCGCCGATCACCCGCGCCCGGTCAGCACGGCGCGGGGTTGCGCTCTCCGTATGTGGGGTCCAGCGCCCGCTGGATGATGTACACGGCCCGCGGATCGGTGGTCAGCTGGCCGTGGTCCGCGGTGTTCGTGTCGCAGCCGTCCTGGAGCCAGATGTTGTGCACGGCGGCCCCCGGACCGGCTGTCAGGAATGTGTTCTCGGGAGGGGTGGACACCGTGTCGCTGCGACTGGCGACCACAGTGTAGTCGATGCCCGGGTCGGTGTCGCCCGCCGCGTTGAGGAGCTGCAGGAAGGGCGAGCCCACCATCTGCTGGATGTAGGACGGCCCGACCGCGACGCCGGCGAGCGTCGTGACCGGCACACCCAGCGCCTGCGCGATCGCACCGAGCGCCTGGACGTCTCCGAAGCTGCTGCCGTGGTTGGTGGCGCCGAGGGTGACGAGCGAGTGCACCTTGTTCAGTGCGGGGTTCGCCCGGTCGGCGCCGCCTTCGAACCGCAGGTACTGGCGGGACACCGTGCCGCCGAGCGAATGGCCGATCATGTCGACCTGCGGAGCACCGGTGGCGGTGCGGACCAGTTCGACGAACCCCGCGAGCTGCCGAGCGGACTCCTCGATGTCGGCGCCGCCGAACATGCGCATCATGTTGCCCTTGGTCAGACCGGCGGCCTGTCCGTAGTTGAGGGCGAAGACGCAGTAGCCCTCCGCGCTGAGCTCCGGAGCGAGGTCCTTCCACGTCCCCACCATGCCGGTCCAGGTGCCGTGCACCAGCACGACGGGACGGGGGTGCGCCGCCGACGGCCTACAACTCCAGTCGTTGGCCCCGGGAAGCGCGGACGGATCGACCACGGGCGCGGGCTCCGCTTCCACGGGATCCGCTGCCGCGGGTGCCGCACTGCCCAGCATCACGATGCCTGCCAGCACGCACAACAGAGCCCTAGTGGCCGACGATATACGCATATTCCTCGTATCCTGAGTTTGCGGAAATAGACTTCAGGTTACGTTAGCCAACCGTCCATCAAAGTCTCAACCTGAGATCGAGACTCGGGGGTGATCACCGACCTGGTTCGTATTCGGCCGATCGACCACGGCCCTCCCGGCCATCCGGAAGGCTCATGGAAACGAACCACCAACTGCACACGATAGTCGGGATGAGAAAGCTACTGCCGATCGAGTGAGTGGGGCGACTATGTATTTCTCCGTAGAACAGCGGAACGGCGACGATTCCGGAGAGCATTCTGACGCCTCGGCGCAGCACGCACTCGAGAGTCTGCGCGCGGAACTCGACGCCGTCGACGCGACCCTGCTCGAGACGGTCCGGCAGCGTTTGGAAGTGTGCCTGCGCATCGGCGAACTCAAGCGCCGCGAGCACATCGCCATGATGCAGCCGGGACGGATCCACATCGTCCACGAACGGGCGCGCCGGTACGCCGACAGCCACTCCCTGTCCCCGGAGTTCTTCGATTCGCTCTACGACCTCCTCATCGCCGAGACATGCAGGCTCGAGGACCTCGTGATCAACGCGGAGACCGTCGACGAGACACCCCGCCACAATGGCAACCACAACGGCGGCCATGCCGGCAACCACCAGGTTCGCCACAGTTCCGTGCCGTCTGCGAATGTCGAGTCGTGATGAGTACCCGGACGCTGCTGGTCGACAACTACGACTCCTTCACCTACAACCTGTTCACTCTGCTGGCCGAGGTGAACGGGGAACCGCCCACGGTCGTGCACAACGACGTGGAGTGGAGTTCGATCCCCTGGTCCGACTTCGACAACATCGTCATCTCCCCCGGCCCCGGCCGGCCGGACCGGAAACGCGACTTCGGGATCAGTGCCCGCATCATCAGGGAGACCGAACTCCCCGTGCTCGGTGTCTGCCTCGGCCACCAGGGGCTGTGCCAGCTGTTCGGGGGCAAGGTGGTGCTCGCGCCCGAGCCGATGCACGGCCGCGTGTCCCTCGTCGACCACGACGGATCCGAACTCTTCGCCGGCATTCCCTCACCGTTCCCGACGGTCCGCTACCACTCGCTCATCGTCGAGGATCTCCCCGACGACCTCGAGGCGACCGCCTGGACGGCCGACGGACTCCTGATGGGCGTGCGGCACCGCACGCGCCCGCTGTGGGGTGTCCAATTCCACCCCGAATCGATCAGCACCGCCTTCGGCCACGAACTGCTCGCGAACTTCCGCGACCTCACCCGGACGCATTCCGGAACACCCACCCACGGTTCCCTGCTCAGAATCCCGATCCCCCACGCGCCGTACGTGGTCCAGCAGGTGCGCGTCGACCACGAGGTCGACCCCCGCACCACGTTCGAGGACCTGTTCGCGTCCGGGCCCAACGCGTTCTGGCTCGACGGGACGTCGGCGTCGGAACCGACTTCGCGTTTCACGATCATGGGCAACTGTTCCGGTCCGCGCGCCGAATACATCACGTACGACGTCAGTGAAGCGATCGTCCGGATCACACGCGAGGGGTTGCCGGTCGAACAGGTGCACGCACCGTTCTTCGACTACCTCGAACGGCAACTGCAGGCACGGTCGGTGCCCGGACTCCCGGGTGTGCCGTTCGGCCTCGGATACGTGGGGTACCTCGGCTACGAGTTGAAGGCCGAGACCGGTGGCACGGCGGCACACAAGTCGCCCACCCCGGACGCCGCACTGGTGTTCGCGGACCGCGCGGTGGTCATCGACCATTCGAACGAGCGCACGTACGCGCTGTGCCTGAGTGACCACCCGGACGATCCGGAGTTGCGCCGCTGGCTCGACGAGATGGAGACAGCGCTGCACCGGCTGGCCGAGCCGGACCAGCCTCCGACCGCGGTGCCGCCGATCCGGAAACCCGAATCCGCCGAACTGGCCCTGCGGCACGACCACGACAAGTACCTCGACCACATCGCGTCGTCGCTCGGCGAGATCCGGACCGGCGAGTCCTACGAGGTGTGCCTGACCAACATGGCGACGGTGGACCAGTCGATCGATCCCCTGCACACGTTCGAACTGCTGCGCTCCATCAGCCCCACGCCGTACAGCGCGTATCTCCAGTTCGCCGGGCTGTCCGTTCTCAGTGCCTCCCCCGAACGGTTCCTGAGGATCGGCGCAGACCGGGTGGTGGAGTCCAAACCCATCAAGGGGACCCGTCCGCGCGGCGCCACCCCCGCCAAGGATGCGGCGCTGCGGCAGGACCTGCTCGACAGCGAGAAGGACCGCGCCGAGAACCTGATGATCGTCGATCTGACGCGGAACGATCTGGCCCGGGTGTGCGTCCCAGGCTCGGTGCACGTCCCGAAGCTGTTCGACGTCGAAACATACGCGGCCGTGCATCAACTCGTGTCGACCGTGCGCGGAACCCTCAGCGCCGACGCCTCCGTCGTCGAGTGCGTCCGGGCCGCCTTCCCCGGCGGATCGATGACCGGCGCCCCGAAGATCCGGACAATGGAGATCATCGACCGGCTCGAGTCCGGGCCGCGCGGTGTGTATTCCGGTTCGATCGGCTATTTCTCGCTGACGGGAACGGCCGACCTGTCCATCGTCATCCGCACGATCGTCGCCACCGACAACGAGGTGACGTTCGGCATCGGCGGTGCGATCACTGCGCTGTCGGACCCGGAGGAGGAGTTCGACGAGGCGATGGTCAAGGCCGCCACCATGTTGCGGGCGCTGTCCGTGACGGCGGACCGGCCGAACGAGATCGGGCAGTGAACGTTCCGGCCGCATCCGCCAGGACCGTCGCGTTGATCGGCGGCTCGGGCGATGTCGGCCGGATGCTCGCGGACCGGCTCCGTGCCGACGGAAACACCGTGCGCACCATCGATATCCGGTTCACCGACCGGTCCGACGCCGATCAGGTCAAGGGCGACGTCACCGACCCGTCGCCGGAGCTGCGGGCGGTGGTGCGTGCCGCCGATGCGGTGATCCTCGCGATCCCCGAAAACGTCGCGCTGGAGTCGATTCCGTTCGTCGTCGCGGAGTTGCCCGAGCACGCGCTGCTGGTCGACACGCTGTCCGTGAAGTCCCGGTTCGGTGCGGCCCTGCGGGAGAGCGCACTGCGAGGCGGCGCGGTGGGCATCAACCCGATGTTCGCGCCGTCCCTCGGACCGGAGGGCCGGCCCGTCGCGGCCGTGACCTACCGGGACGGCACCGGGGTCGAGTGGTTCCTGTCCGCGCTGTCCGGCTGGGGATCGTCGGTGGTCCGCATGGACGCCGAACACCACGACCGGCTCACGGCAGCGACCCAGGCACTGACGCACGCCGGCGTGCTCGCCTTCGGCCTCGCCCTCGCCGAACTCGGAGTCGACGGCGCCGAACTCACCGCGGCGGCCACCCCACCGCATCTCGTCTCGCTCGCGCTCCTCGCACGGGTCGGCGGCGGTGGCCCCGAGGTCTACCGGGACATCCAGGCCGGCAATCCTTTCGCCGGCGACGCCCGCCGCGCGCTCGCCGCCGCGCTCGCCACTCTCACCGACACCGTCGAGCAGGGCTCGGAGGACGATTTCGCCGCGCTCATGTCCCGCGCGACGTCGCCCCTCGGCGACCGGAGCGAACCCCTCGCCCGGCTGTGCGCCGACCTCTTCACCGATCTCGTTCACCGACAGCCGCGGAACGGAGAGACGTCATGACGACCCGGAACATTCCCTCGCTCCCGGAGTACGACCCGTCCGATCCGGTGGAGAGCGCCGTCGTGACGCGGCTCGCCCGCAACTGGGGGCAGCGGGCGACCGTGAAGAAACCGGAGCCGGACCTCGACGCGCTGTTCGACCTGGGCAAACAGGACTACCCGAACGAGTTGCTGCCCTTCGCCGATCACGACCGGTTCCTCCGCATGGGTGAGGAGCAACGGAACCAGCTGCGGGCGTGGGCCTGGATCGCGTTCAACAAGAACGTCATGGACATCGAGCAGTACGTGGTCAACCCGGGGTTCGACCTCGTCGCGCACGACGCCCTGGACACCGGGCTCGGAGACACGTTCGCCGTGGCCGTCCACCAGGCGATGGTGGACGAGCAGTACCACACGCTCATGCACCTGAACGCGAGCGCGGTCACCCGCAGGCAACGCGGTTGGGCGATGCCCAACAGCGCCCTGCCCGACGTCCTGACGTTGCGCCGCCAGCGCGCGGCGACGGCCGAGGCCGCCGATGCGCGACAGCGGGCGATCACGACGTTCGCCTTCATGACGGTGGCGGAGATCTCGATCAGCTCCTACCTCGACCTGATCTCCGAGAACGACGTCATCCAACCGGTGAACAGGGCGACGGTCCGGCTGCACAATCGCGACGAGTACTGTCACGCCTCCATCGCCGACGACATCGCGGGCGTCGTCTACGACACCCTGAACCCCGGCGACCGGCGGCTCTTCCTCGACGGGCTGGTCGACGCGATGACCGCGTTCAGCAGCAACGACTACTCGACCTGGCACACCATCGTCGACATCCTGGACCTCGACGGCGGTCAGGCGATGATCGACGACGCCGAACACGACACCCGCCGGTCCGCTCTGGTCCAGGATTTCGGTGGCATCCACAAACTGTGCAAACACCTCGGGGTCGCGGGCGAGATGTCCTACGAGTGGGCCTGACGTCGCAGGAAAGCCGGCTCGCCCGCGCCTCTCCCGTCCGGTTGTCACAGAACGGCGGGTCCCGGTGTCTGGTGTGTGACACCGTCGAGAACGAAGAGGAGCCACCCATGGCCGGCACGTCGCACACCCCGCCCGACGATCGCGGCGGGAACACCGATGCCCGTTCCGATCCCGCCACCGAGGCGTTCGTCACGCACCGCAATCTGCTGTTCACCGTCGCCTACGAGATGCTCGGCTCGTCCGCCGACGCGGAGGACATCCTGCAGGAGACCTGGCTGCGGTGGGCGGGCGTCGATCTGGGCACGGTGCGGAATCAGCGGGCGTACCTGGTGCGGATCACCACCCGCCAGGCGCTGGTCCGGCTGCGCACGCTCGGCAGGCGCAGGGAGTCCTACGTCGGTCCCTGGCTACCGGAACCGTTGCTGACCGCGCCCGACGTGGCCGACGACGTCGAGTTGGCGGACAGCGTGTCGATGGCGATGATGCTGGTGCTGGAGACACTCGCACCGACCGAGCGGGCGGTGTTCGTGCTGCGTGAGGTGTTCGCTCTGGAGTACGGGGAGATCGCGGCCGCCGTCGACAAGAGCACGGATGCCGTCCGTCAGATCGCGCACCGGGCGCGGGCGCACGTCGCTGCGCGCCGGCCTCGGGGCGTCGTCTCCCCTGCCGAGTCCCGGGATGCGCTCGACGCGTTCAAACGAGCGCTCGAGACGGGCGACCTGCAGAGCCTGCTCGACCAGCTCGCACCGGACGTCGTCCTCCTCGGTGACGGCGGCGGAGTCAAGCAGGCCGTGCTGCGGCCCATCGTCGGGGCCGACAAGGTGGGCCGCCTGCTCGCGGCCGGCCTGCCCCGGATCGGCGGCGAGGTGTCGGTCGAGCCCGTGCAGATGAACGGCTCCCCCGCGCTGATCGTCCGGCTCGACGGGGAGATCGACGACGTCGTGGCCGTGCGGATGGACGACGGCAAGATCACCGGGCTCTACATCGTGCGCAACCCCGAGAAATTGTCGCGGGTCGAGCGGGAGACCGCGGTGAGCCGTTGACGGCCGACCCGTGAACTGACGATCCCGTGGTGGGAGGGCGCGGAGCCTTCCCACCACGGTCGCTCGGAGATCAGTTCCCGGACCGCTCCTCGGCCTGAGCCACGAGCGCGGTGAGCGCCGCCACCCAGAACTGCCCGAACCGGTCCACGTCCGGCGCCGAGAGGATGCCGGGCGGGAACGACATGAACGCCGACAACTGCAGGCCCTCAGCAGTTTCCGAGATCACCGACTGGATGTCGAGAACGGCCTGGGCGGGCATCGCGCTCTTCTCGAACCCACCCGTGACGGGTGATTCGAAGTCGGGCAGCCAGTCGAGTCCGCGGACCGCCTCGGGAACCTCGGCGGCGCTGACGCGTCCGATGTAGTTGAACACGATCTGCGGTTCCGCCCAGTTCCTCATCACCGGCGACGTGTCGGGGTTGAGATACCGCAGCAGGCCGTACCCGATTCCTCGGTCCGGGATCGCACCGAGCTGATCCCGCACCGCGCGCACGGCGTCCGCGGCGCCCGCACCGCCCCGCAGGGCGTCGGCGATGTCGACCCCGGCCAGATCGAGCCGTGCCGGGTACATCGTGGTGAACCAGCCGACCGTCCGCGACAGATCCGCGCCCGGCACCGCGGACTCTTCACGTCCGTGGCCCTCGAGCGTGACCACCGTCGACGAGGCCTCGACTCCGCGGTCTCGCCGCCACGCGGCCACCGCCAACGCGAGGGCTGCCGCGAGAACGTCGCCGATCTCGCCGTCGAGCGCACCCGGTGTGCCGCCCAGCAACGCCTCGGTGACCGGTGCGGGCACGTCCACCCGGGTCCGTTCCAGAGTGCTGACCAGATCGGTGCGCAGGTCCAGCGCACGGGATCCGAGCAGCGGATCCGGACCGGTCAGCATCCGTTCCCACACCGCGAATTCGGCCACCCGCTCCGGTGTCGCCGCCGCCTCGAGCAGCCCGTCGGTCCATCGCCGCAGCGACGTTCCGACCGGCTCGAGCGACGGCGTCGTGCCTGCGGCGATCTGGGCGCCTGCGGTCGCGAAGTCCGGCACCAGGATCCGCCACGACACGGAGTCGATGACGAGGTGGTGCGGCACGACGAGGAGCCGTCCGCGCCGATCCGCCTCCGCGGGGTCGAACCAGACGAACTGGAGCATCGACCCGGTGCGCGGATCGAGACGATCCAGCGCCGCATCGAATGCCGCGCCCGCTACCGCGTCGAACTCCGGCGAACCCGGCTCGGCGCCGGCAGCGATCTCCACCCGCTGCACGGTGGCGTCGATGTCGACGCTGCCCGCAGGCGCGATCTCGAGCGCGTCCCCGGCACCGCCCGTGACCAGTGTCGACCGCAGCACGTCGTGCTGGTCCACCACCGCGGTGATCGTCGCGGTCACCTGCTCGCGGTCGATCCCGGCGGGCAGTGTCAGCAGCAACGGCATGACGAATCGGTCGAAGTCGCCGCCGCGCTCGACCATCTTGCGGGCGACCGGGGTGAGTGGCACCGTTCCGACGCCGCCCCCCTCGTACTCGGCCAGTGCCGCCGCCGCGGACTCGCCCGAATCGGCCACTGCTGCCAGCTCGGCAACGGTGCGCCGCTCGAACACATCTCGCGCGGTGAAGTGGATACCGGCCGACCGGGCCCGCGCGACCAACTGGATGGACACGATGCTGTCGCCGCCGAGCTCGAAGAACGAGTCGTCGATGCCGACGTTCTCCCGGCCGAGCAACTCCCCGAACACGGTCGCGAGTGCCCGTTCGGTGGCGGTGCGCGGCGCGCGGAACTCGGCCGCCGACGCGAAGTCTGGCACCGGCAGCGCACGACGGTCGAGCTTGCCGCTGGTGCCCAGCGGAAGTTCGGCGAGAACCATCACGGAATCCGGGATCATGTACTCGGGCAACGATTCCGCGACGAACGCATCGAGCGCCGCCTGGTCGATGACCACGCCGGGCCTCGGCACGACGTAGGCGACGAGCCGCGCCCCCACCTCGCTGGTGTGCACGATGACGGCCGCCTGCGCCACGTCCCCGTGCCGGACGAACGCCTCCTCGACCTCGCCGAGCTCGATGCGCAGTCCGCGCACCTTCACCTGGAAGTCGGTGCGGCCCACGAACTCGAGGACACCGTTCTCGTTCCACCGGACGAGGTCACCGGTGCGGTACATCCGCACACCCGGATCGCCGAACGGGTCGGCGACGAACCGCTCCGCACTCAGCGCGGCGCTGTTGACGTAGCCGCGGGCGAGTTGCGCGCCGTCGAGATACAGCTCGCCAGGCACACCGACCGGCGCCGGATTCAGGTGGGCGTCGAGCACGTAGGCCCGCGTGTTCCAGGCCGGCGAACCGATCGGCGCGATCGTGGCCGTCCCCGACCGCTCCACCACGTGGGCCGTCGAGTTGATGGTTACCTCGGTCGGGCCGTACAGGTTCACGAGCTCCGCGGAGCCGAGTCTCGCGACCCGCTCGGCAGCCGACTGCGGCAGCGGCTCGCCGCCCGCGAACACGAGCCGCAGCGAACCGCACCCGTCGGCGGTCGCGGCGTCGAGGAACATCGTGAGCACGGACGGGACGAACTGGATCACCGTCACCGATTCCGTGTCGACCGTCGCGGCCATGTATTCGGGATCGCGATGACCGTCCGGTGAGGCCATCACCAGGGTTCCGCCGACCACCAACGGCAGGAACAGCTCCCACACGGAGGCATCGAACGTGAACGGTGTCTTCTGCAGCACCACGTCCTGCGCATCGATGCGATAGACGTCGCGCATCCACGCCAACTGGTTGGCCAGCGCCGAGTGCGGGATCGCCACACCCTTCGGACGTCCCGTCGAACCCGACGTGTACAGCGCGTACGCCAGGTTGTCCGGGCGCAGGTCGCCGAGCCGTTCGGTGTCCTCGATCGGGCCGTCGCCGTACCCGGTGAGGTCGAAGTCCTCGACCAGGTACACCGGGACCTCCACGTCCAGGTTCGCGATGTCGTCGGCCGAACTCAGCACGCAGGCCGGAGCGGCGCTGTCCACCACGTACGACGTCCGGTCGGCGGGATGCTCGGGGTCGATCGGCACGTACGCGCCGCCCGCCGCGTAAACGGCGTAGAGGCTGGTCAGCATGTCGAGCGAGCGCCGCATCGCGATGCCCACCACCGTGTCCGGTCCCACACCCATCGCCATCAGGTGCCGCGCCAGGCGGTTGACCCGCGCATCGAACTCGGCATAGGTGAGCCGCACGTGGTCCGCCACCACGGCGGTCCGATCGGGTGTGCGCGCCACCTGGGCGCCGAACATCGACACCACGGATTCTTCCGCGACGTCGCGGCGGGAATCGTTCCATCCGGACAGGACGAGGTCGCGCTCGTCCTGCGTGAGCAGATCCAGATCCCCCACCAGAGTGGAACTTCCGGCCGCGATGGTCTGCAGGATCCGGTTCAGCCGGGAACCGAGGCGTTCGACGGTGTCGGCGCCGAACACGTCCGGAAGGTACTTCAGGACCAACTGCAGTTCGCTGTCCGACTGCGCCAGCAGGCTCAGCGGGTAGTGCGAGGCGTCGCTGATCTGCACCCCGGCGACCCGCAGGCCGTCGATGTCGCTGTCCTCGGTGAGTCCCGCCCGGTCCACCGGGTACGACTCGAACACCGTCAACGTGTCGAACAGCCCGCCGATTCCGGCGATCTGCTGGATCTCGGGGAGACCGATGTGATGGTGGTCGAACAGAGCGGACTGTTCCGCCTGCAACCGTTCGAGCAACCCGAGGATCGACTCGCGGGGATCGACACGCACCCGGATCGGGATGGTGTTGATGAACAGACCCACCATCGACTCGATCCCCGCGACCTCCGGTGGGCGACCCGACACGGTGGCGCCGAAGACGACGTCGTCGGACGCCGTCATCCGGGCCAGCAGCAGACCCCACGCCGCCTGGACGATCGTGTTCATCGTCAGGCCGCGATCCCGCGCGATGCGGGCCAGGTTCTCGCTCACCACCTCGCCGAGATGCAGCGCGATCTCGGCGGGCTCGGGACGGACCTCACCGGCGGGCGCCGGGGCGAGGACGGTCGGCCCGTCCAGCCCGGCCAGCGCGTGCGCCCAGGCGCTGCGCGAAGCGTTGGCGTCGCGTTCGGACAGCCAGCCGAGGAAGTCACGGTAGCCGCGGACACGCGGCAGCACCGAGCCGTCTCCGCGGGTCGCGTACAGCACCAGCAGATCCTTCATCAGCAACGGCATCGACCATCCGTCGAGCAGGATGTGGTGGTTGCTGATGGAGAACCGGTAGCTGCTCTCCCCCGTGCGGATCAGCAGGAACCGCATCAGGGGCGGACGGCCCATGTCGAACCGCGCCGAACGGTGTTCGCTCAGAACGGAACCGATCCGCTCCTCACGGTCGGCCTCGGACAGCGCCGACAGGTCGAGTTCCTCCCACGGCAGCGCAACGTGGTCGACGACCACCTGGACCGCGGTCCCCGAATCGTCGGGGACGAAGGCGGTGCGCAGGTTCGCGTGCCGCGCGATCAACGCTTCTGCCGCGCAGCGGAGGCGGCCGGTGTCGACGACGCCCCGGAAGTCGAGCACCACCTGCGCGGTGTAGACGTCCACCGCGTCCTCGGCGAGAACGGAATGGAAGAACATTCCGGACTGCAGCGGAGCGAGCGGCCACACGTCGGTCGCGGCAGGGTAGCGCCGTTCGAGCGCCTCGAGGTCGTCCTGCGTCACGGTCACGAGGGGGACGTCGGACGGCGTGAGACCGCCGCTCTTCGGCCCGGACGCGTGCTCGGCGAGCGCGGTCGCCGCGGCGTGCCACAGCTCCGCGAACTCCCACACGTCCGCCTCGTCGAGTATCTCGGTGGCGAACGCGATCTTGGCCTCGATCTGCGGGCCCGACGCCGTCTCCGACGTCACGGCGTTGATGCTGAGCACCGCCGGCGCCACCATCTCGTCGTCCATGGCGCCGCCGAACTCACCCGAGTCGCTGTCCGGAATCCAGCCGAGATCCCGGATCTCGGCGGGCAGATCCACCGAACCCGCCCGGCCGAGGTAGTTGAACCCGATCTGCGGAGTCGGCAGCGACGCCAGAGCCGGAGCGGTCTCGTCGTTGAGGTAGCGCAGCAGGCCGTAGCCGATGCCCTTGTCGGGCACGGCCAGCAACTGTTCCTTGACGGCCTTCAACGCCGAACCCGCCGAGGTGCCGCCGTCGAACGCGTCCGCGAGGTCGGCCCGCGACACGTCCAGCCGCACCGGGTACAGGCTGGTGAACCAGCCCACCGTGCGGGCGAGGTCGGCGCCGGGAACGGTCGACTCTTCGCGGCCGTGTCCCTCCAGGTTGATCAGCACGGAACGATCCGTGGTGCCGCCGCGGCGTTCACGCCAGCGCGACACCGCGAGGGCGAGCGCCGCGAGCAGGCCGTCGTTGACGCCGCCGTTCACGGACTGCGGGATCGTGGTCAGCAGCGCCTGCGTCACCTGCGTCGAGAACGTCATGCTCAGACGGTCGGTCCGGGAGATCACGTCGCGTTCCGGATCGAATGCTCGCCGTCCGATCAGCGGATCGGTTCCCGCGAGCATGCCGCGCCAGAAGTCGAGTTCGGCCACGCGGTGCGGAGACTTCGCCTCCTCGGCGAGTCCGTGCGCCCACGCCCGGACGGAGGATCCGACCGGTTCGAGCTGCGCGGGCGCTCCCGCCATGATCTGCGAACCCGCGGTCGCGAAGTCCGGCAACAGCACTCGCCAGGACACCCCGTCGACGACGAGGTGGTGCGCGAGCACCAGCAGGCGTCCGCTCTGACCCGGCAACGACTCCGCCGGGGCGAACCACACGAACTGCGTCATCCGGCCGGCCGCCGGATCGAGCCGGTCTGCGGCACGGCTGAGCGCCGCGCGGGCCAGCCGCTCGAACTCGGCGGTGCCCGGCTTGTCGGTGAACTCGATCTGCTCGATCAGCTCGTCCGCGTCGAACGCGCGTCGAACGGACAGCGACTCGAACGACCAGTCGTCCCCGACGCGCGTGAGCCGCGAGCGGAGAATGTCGTGGCGCGCCAGGATGGCGTCCACCGTGTCCGCCAGCTGATCTCGCGTGACGGCAGGCGGGGTGGTCAGCAGCACGGCCTGCGAGAACTTCTCGAAGGATCCGGCCGTCTCCACCAGCCAGCGCGCGATCGGGGTGAGCGGCATCGTTCCGACGCCGCCGCCCGGCAACTCCTCGAGCTTCACCGAGTCGACCTCGGTGGCCCACGCGGCCACCTCGGCCAGCGCCGCCACGGTCTTGCGCTCGAAGACGTCGCGCGCGGTGAACAGCACCCCGGCGTTCTTCGCCCGGGTCGTCAGCTGGATGGACACGATGCTGTCGCCGCCGAGGGCGAAGAACGAATCGTCGACGCCGACCCGGTCGACACCGAGAACCTGCGCGAAGACGTCGGCGATGGCCTTCTCCATCGGCGTCGACGGCGCGGTGTACTCACTGGCGACCGACACGAACTGCGGCTCGGGAAGCGCCTTGCGGTCGAGCTTGCCCGCGGGTGTCAGCGGAACCGAGTCGATGGCCATGATCGACGACGGCACCATGTACCCGGGCAAGGTCTCGGAGACGAACGCCGACAGCTCGGCGACGTCGATCGACGCGCCCGCCGCAGGCATCACGTACGACACGAGCACGGTCTGCCCGGTCTGCTCGCGGTGGTGGCCGAGCGTGACGGCGAAGTCGACACTCGGGTGCCTGCCGAGTTCGGCGTCGATCTCGCCGAGTTCGATGCGGAATCCGCGGACCTTCACCTGGAAGTCGGAACGGCCGACGTAGTCGAGGACCAGGTCGCCCGTCTCGTCGTCGTGCACCCAGCGGACGACGTCGCCGGTGCGGTAGAGCCGCTCACCGGGACCGCCGAACGGGTTGGCGACGAATCGCTCCGCCGTCAGGGCGAACCGGTTGTGGTAACCGCGGGCCACACTCGGGCCCCCGACGTACAGCTCACCCGCGACACCCACCGGGACGGGCGTGAGCCGGGAGTCGAGAACGACCACGTCGACGCCCCGGGTGGGACCGCCGATGGTGACGGGCCGATCCGCCTTCATCGGGTTGCTCGACGTGCTCCAGATCGTCGCCTCGGACGGGCCGTACAGGTTGAACATGCGGCGGCCCGGCGCCCACTTCTGCATGAGCTCCGGTGGGCAGGCCTCGCCGGCCACCGACAGCACCTCGATGCCGTCCAACCCGGCCGGGTCCACCGTGGTGAGCGCGGCGGGTGTGATGAAGGCGTGCGTGACCTTCTGCTTCTTCAGCAACCGTGCGAGTTCGTCTCCGCCGTACACGACGCCGGACGCGATGACCATCGTCGACGCGGCGGCCACTGCGTGCAGCAACTCGAATACCGATGCGTCGAAGCTGGGCGAGGCGAAGTGCAGCACCCGCGACTGCGGGGTGAGCCGGAGCCGCTCGACCTGCTCGGTCGTGACGTTCGCCAGGCCCGTGTGGGTGACGACGACGCCCTTGGGCAGACCCGTCGATCCCGACGTGTAGATCACGTACGCCGCGTCGTCGACGCGGGTCGGACGGATGCGGTCCGCGTCGGTGACGGCCTCGTCCGACACGGACGCGCACGCCTCGTCCATCTCGTCCGCGCCGAGCACGAGCCAGCGCACGGTGTCCGGGAGTTCGGCGACATGGGCGCCGGTGGTGAGACCGATCTCCACGCGGGAGTCCGTGACCATGTGCATGATCCGGTCGAACGGGTAGCTCGGATCGACCGGGACGAACGCCGCCCCGGTCTTCGCAACCGCCCAGATGGAGAGGATCGATTCGACGGAACGGGTCAGCGCGAGGGCCACGAAGTCGTCGGCGCCGATGCCCCTGCCGATGAGGACGCGGGCGAGACGGTTCGAGCGCTCGTCGAGTTCGCGGTAGGTGACCTGGTCGTCGCCGCACACGACGGCGACGGCATCCGGGTTCACCGCCGCGGCAGCGCCGAGGATGCCCGACAGCAGCTCGGGTGCGGCGGTGTCCGCGCCCCGCACCGGAGCCAGCACGGAGTGCTCGTTCTCGCTGAGGACATCGATGTCGCCGATCAGCACGGACGCGTCGGCGGTGATCGCCTCGAGGATGCGCTGGAAGCGGAACGCGAACGACGCGATGGTGCGCTCGTCGAACAGATCCGTCGCGTAGGTGAACACGCCGCGCATCGGCGCGTCCCCGTCCGCGCCTGCCGCGTCGGCGAGCGTGAGCTGCAGATCGAACTTGGCGGCGTTGATCCCACCGTCGAGTCCCTCGACCGTCAGGCCGGGCAGTTCAAGGTGCGCCTGCTCGATGTTCTGGAACGCGAGAGCCACCTGGAACAGCGGCGAGAACGCGGTCGAGCGTTCCGGCTGCAGGATCTCGACCAGCCGCTCGAACGGCACGTCGGTGTGGGTGAACGCGCCGAGGTCGTGCTGACGCACCTGCGCGAGGAGGTCCGCGAACGTCGCGTCGACGTCGACCTGCGCGCGCAGCACCAGCGTGTTGACGAACATGCCGACCAGGTCGTCGAGTGCGGCTTCACCGCGGCCCTCGATCGCGGTGCCCACCGCGATGTCGTCCGTGGCGCTGAGCCTCGCGAGCAGCACCGACAGCGCCGCGTGCGCGACCATGAACAGCGACGCGTTGTGTTCGCGGGCCAGTGCCCCGAGCCGGTCGCGCAGTGCCGCGTCGATCTCGAAGTCGAAGCCCGCGCCGCGCATCGACTGTGCGGGCGGCCGCGGCCGGTCCGTCGGCAACGGCAGCACGTCCGGCAGACCGCTCAGCGTGGTCCGCCAGTAGTCGATCTGCTGGGTGGCCAGCGAATCCGGGGCGTTCTCGTCACCGAGCAACTCGTGCTGCCACAGCGAGAAGTCCGCGTACTGGACGTCGAGCGGAGCCCAGGCGGGTTCCGAGCCGGCGGCGCGGGCGCTGTAGGCGATCACCACGTCGCGTGCCAGCGGTGCCGTCGAGGCGCCGTCGGAGGAGATGTGGTGGACGACGATGACCAGCACGTGCTGGTCGGCGTCGATCCGCAGGAGGCGGGCCCGGACGGGAACCGCCGTCGCGACGTCGAATCCGGCGGTGACGAGGGAGATCACGCGTTCGCGCAGCACAGTCTCGTCGGCAACGTCCTCGACGTCCAGGGCCGTGAAACTCCGGGCCCGCGACAGCACGACCTGGCCCGGTCCGTCACCGGTGTCGGGGTAGGTGGTGCGCAGCGTCTCGTGCCGTTCGACGACGTCGCCGAGTGCCTGCTCGAGCGCCGCGACGTCGAGGTGGCCGGTCAGCCTGATCGCCAGCGGAATGTTGTACGCCGCCGACGCGGTGTCGAACTGGTTGATGAACCACATGCGGGACTGCGCCGGGGACAGCGGAATCCGGGCGGGACGCGACTGCGGCACCAGTGCCGGCCGGTTCGCACCCGCCGAATCGGACTGCTCGGCGCGAGCCGACAGCGCGATCACCGTCGGCGCCTCGAACAACTCGCGCACACCGATCGACGTGTCGAGGGCTGCGTTGAGCCGGGCGACCACGCGGGTGGCGACCAGCGAGTTGCCGCCGAGGTCGAAGAAGCTCGTGTCGGCGCTGACCCGCTCGTGGCCGAGAACGTCGGCGAAGACCCCCGCCACGATTTCCTCGACCGGGGTCCGCGGAGCCCGGTAATGGTCCGCGGCACCGCCGAATTCGGGTTCGGGAAGCGCCTTGCGGTCGAGCTTGCCGTTGATGTTCAGCGGCAGCTCGTCGAGCGCGATCAGCGCGGACGGCACCATGTAGCCGGGAATCGACCTACCCGCGAACGCGAGCACGTCGGCGTCGTCGACGGCACCGCCCGGCTCCGGCACGACATAACCGACGAGGCGGTCGCCGGTGTGCCGGTCGCTGTGTACCACGACGACGGCCTGCGCGACCGCCGGGTGCGCCACGAGGGCACGCTCGATCTCGCCGAGTTCGATGCGGAAACCGCGGACCTTCACCTGGAAGTCGCTGCGCCCGACGTAGTCGAGGTTGCCGTCGCGGTTCCACCGCACGAGGTCGCCGGTGCGGTACATCCGCGCACCGGGCTCGCCGAACGGGCCGGCGACGAATCGTTCCGCGGTGAGGTCGTGGCGGCCGAAGTACCCGCGCGCCAACTGCTCGCCCGCGAGATAGAGCTCACCTGTCACGCCGGCGGGAACGGGGTGCAGACGCGAATCGAGAACGTAGGTCTGCGTGTTCCATTCGGGCCTGCCGATCGGGACCGAACCGTCGCGTTCGTCGCCGCACCGGTAGTGGGTGACGCTGACGGCGGCCTCGGTGGGGCCGTACAGGTTGAAGATGTCCGCGTCGCAGACGTCCCGGAACCGGAGCACCGTGTCGGCGGGCAGGGCCTCACCGATGCACAGCACACGCCGCAACGACGCCAGCTGCGCCGGTTCCGCCACCGCGACGAACGCCGACAGCAGCGAGGGCACGAAGTGCACCGTCGACACCTGCTGCTCGGCGACGAGTCCGGCCAGGTACGACGGATCGCGGTGGCCGTCCGGTGCGGCGACGACGAGCCGTGCGCCCGCGGTCAGCGCCCACCAGAACTCCCACACCGACAGATCGAACGTGGCCGCCGTCTTGAGCAGCACCGAGTCCTCGGCCGTGAGCGGGTATTCCGACTGCTTCCACCGCAACTGGTTCGCGATCGCACCGTGCGCGATCGCCACGCCCTTCGGCCGTCCGGTCGAGCCGGACGTGTAGATCACGTACGCGGCGTTCTCCGGCCGCAGCGGTGCGGTCCGCTCCGAGTCGGTCAGCGGAGCCGGGTCGATACCGCCGAGATCCAGTTCGTCGAGCAGGAGGTAGTCGACGCCACCGGGCAGTCCCCCGACGACGTCGCGGGTCGCCAGGACGCAGACGGGTTGCGCGCTCTCCAGCACGTACGCGGTGCGCTCGGCCGGATGGTCCGGGTCGATCGGCAGGTACGCGCCGCCTGCCGCGGCGATCGCATACATTCCGACCAGCAGTTCCACCGAACGCGGAATAGCCAGGCCCACCACGGTTTCGGGGCCGACACCGCGGCCGACGAGATGCCGGGCCAACCGGTTCACCCGCGCCGAGAATTCGGCGTACGTGAGAGATTCGCCGTCGAACACGACAGCGGTGACGTCCGGGTTCTCCGCGGCAGCGGCCGCGAACATGTCCGCCAGCGTCGTCGCCGGCAATACCTGCGCGGTGTCGTTCCATCCGGACACCACGAGTGCGCGCTCGTCGCTGCCGGTGAGCGGCAGGTCGCCGACCGCTGTCTGCGGCGAATCCACCGCGGCGGCCAGCACGCGGCGGAACATGTCCGCGAAACGCTGAACGGTGGCGGCGTCGAACAGGTCGGTGGCGAACGTGAACACACCCGACATCTGCTCACCCTCGGGGCTGTCCCCCAGGATCAGATGCAGATCGAACTGCGCGGTGTCGCCCTCGACGTCGAGCGGCGCGACGGTGAGGTCGGGCAGTTCCAGCTCGGCCTTCGTCGTGTTCTGGAACGAGTAGCCCACCTGGAAGATCGGGTGGTGGGCCATCGAGCGTGCCGGGTTCAGGACCTCGACGAGGCGCTCGAACGGGACGTCGGCGTGCGAGAACGCCTCGAGGTCGGCCTCCCGGGCGCGATCGAGGATCTCGTCGAACGTCTGCCGCCCGTCGACCTGCACCCGCAGCGCGAGGGTGTTGACGAACATGCCGACGACGTCGTCGAGTTCGCGTTCGCCGCGGCCGGCGATCGGGGTGCCGACGGCGATGTCCTCGGTGCCGGACAGCCGGCTGAGCAGCACCGCGAACGCGGCGTGCACGGCCATGAACACGCTGGCGTTGTGCCTGCGGGCCAGTGCGGCCAGTCCGCGGTGCACCTCGGCGTCGACGGTGAAATCGATCCGCGACCCGCGCAGCGACTGCACGGGCGGGCGCGGCCGGTCCACGGGCAGCTCGAGGAGGTCGGGCACGCCCGCGAGGGTCTTCGTCCAGAAGCCCAGCTGGGCGGCGATCAGGCTGTCCGGGTCGTCCTCGCTGCCGAGGAGTTCCCGCTGCCAGATCGCGTAGTCCGCGTACTGCACCGGAAGCGGCGCGAAGCCGGGTTCGTGGCCTGCCGCCCGGGATGCATACGCCACCATGACGTCCCGCACGAACGGGGCGGTGGATTCGCCGTCGGTCGACACGTGGTGCACGACGAGTGCCAACACGTAGTCCTTCGGACCGGCCTGGAACAGTCGCACCCGGATCGGCGGCACGTCGGCGGTGACGTCGAATCCGGTGGACACCATCTCCACCAGCTGCTCACGCAGTTCGGTCTCGCTGACCGCAACGGGTGCGACGTCGATCGGCACCTGCGCGGCCGGGAGGATCACCTGGTGCGGTCCGTCGGCCGAATCCGGGTAGATCGTGCGCAGCGACTCGTGCCGTTCCAGCACGTCGAACACCGCGGACTGTAGTGCGTCGACGTCCAGCGCGCCGGTCAACCGGACCGCGAGCGGGATGTTGTAGGCGGGCGAGTCCGGGTCGAAGCGGTTGATGAACCACATCCGGGACTGCGCCAGCGACAACGGGACGAAGGCAGACCTCTCTCGCGGTGCGAGGACGGGCCGTGGCCGGACGTTCTCGTCCGGGGTGGCGATGCGGGCGGCCAGGCCCGCGACCGTCGGGGCCTCGAACAGTTCCCGCACGCCGATGCGGAGGCCGAAGACCTGTCCGGCACGCGACACGACCCGGGTGGCGCTCAGCGAGTTTCCGCCGAGGTCGAAGAAGCTGTCGTCGACGCTGACCTGCTCGAGCCCGAGCACGTCCGCGAAGATGCCCGCGATCGTCTCTTCGGCGGGTGTCGTCGGGGCACGGAACTCTGCACCCGCGGACACGAACTCGGGTTCGGGCAGCCGCGCCCGGTCCAGCTTGCCGATGCCGGTCAGCGGGATCTCGTCGAGGAGGATCACGACGGACGGCACCATGTACGGCGGAAGTGTGTCGCCGACAACCGACTTCAGCGATTCCGGATCGACGGCCGCGCCGTCCGCGGGCAGGACGTACGACACGAGGGTCGTCAGCCCGGCGGGGTTCTCGCGACCCACGGTCACCGCGAACTCGATGTCCGGCTGCGCGGTCAGGGCGGCGTCGATCTCACCGAGTTCGACGCGGAATCCGCGGACCTTCACCTGGAAGTCGGACCGGCCGACGTACTCCACCCGATGTCCGTCCGCCCACCGCACGACGTCGCCGGTGCGGTACATGCGGGCGCCGGGCTCGCCGAACGGGTTGGCCACGAACCGTTCCGCCGTGACGGACGGACGGTTGTGGTAGCCGCGGGTCACCGACGGACCGCAGATGTACAGCTCCCCGGGCACGCCCTCCGGCACCGGACGCAACCGCGAATCGAGGATGAGCGATTCGACGCCACGCAGCGGCGAACCGATCGTGACGCGTTCACCGGCCACCATCGGTTCGGTGATGGTGACGATGACCGTCGTTTCGGTGGGACCGTACGCGTTGCGCATCTCGCGGCCGGGCGCCCACCGCGCCACGAGTTCCGGCGTGCAGGTGTCGCCGCCGACCACGACGGACGTGACGGAGTCGAGGCCGTCCGGGTCGACCGTCATCAGCGCGGTCGGTGTCATGACCACGTTGTTGACCTGTTCGCGGCGGATCAGGTCGGCGAGTTCGTCGCCGCCGTAGACGTCCGCGGGCGAGATCACCAGGGTGGCGCCCGCACTGAACGCGGCGAGCATCTCCCCGACCGACGTGTCGAAGCTCGGCGACGCCACGTGCAGGAACCGGGAGTCCGGCGACACGACGTAGTGCTCGCGCACCTCACGGGTGAGGTTGGCCAGACCGCGGTGGGTGACCACCACGCCCTTCGGCTTGCCCGTCGAACCCGAGGTGTAGATGAGGTACGCGGGGTGGTCGACCGTCAGCGCGCGGCGCAGATCGGCGTCCACCACCGCGGCCGCACTGCGGGCAGCGATCTCCTCGGCGGCTGCCGTCTCGTCGAGGACGATCCACGGCACCGTGCCGGGCAGGCCGGTGTGATGGCGGGCGACCGTCAATCCGAGGACCGCCCCCGAATCGGACAGCATCTCGCCGATCCGCTCGAACGGAAGCTTCGGATCGACGGGCAGGTAGGCGCCGCCTGCCTTGGCGATCGACCAGATCCCGAGGATGGATTCGACGGAGCGCGTGATCGCCAGCGCGACATAGTCCTCCGGCCCCACACCCCGATCGATCAGGACACGCGCCAGCCGGTTCGACTGCTCGTCGAGTTCGCGGTACGTGAGCTCACGACCCTCGAAGGACACCGCGACCGACTCCGGCGAGATCTCGACGCCCGAACGCAGCAGCTCCGGCAGCGTGCTCGGCTCGACCGACTGCGGCCCGCGGACCGGGGCGATCGCGGCCTTCTCCGCGGCGTCGAGGATCTCGATGTCGCCGAGGACCACGCCGCGGTCGGACGACACGGCGCCGAGGATCCGGACGAACCGGTCCGCGAAGCTCAGGACGGTCTGCTCGTCGAAGATGTCGGTCGAGTAGTTGAACGTCGCGGCGATACCCGCGGCGGCCCCGTCGGCGTAGCGCTCCCCGACACTGAGCTGGAGGTCGAACTTCGCGACCTCGAGCGGGGCGTCGAGCGCGGAGATCTCGAGGCCCGGGAACTCCATCCGGACGGACTCGTTGTTGTCGAACGACAACGCCACCTGGAACAGCGGCTGGTGCGCCGTCGACCGCGGGACGTCGAGGACTTCGACGAGGCGCTCGAACGGAACGTCGCTGTGGCTGAACGCATTCAGGTCGGTGGCGCGCACCTGTGCCAGCAGGTCGGCGAAGGTGTCGTCGGGACGCACCGACGCGCGGAGCACGAGGGTGTTGACGAACATGCCGACGAGCCTGTCGAGTTCCTGCTCGCCGCGGCCGGCGACCGGCGTGCCGATCGCGACGTCCGTCTGCGACGACAGCCGCTCGAGCAGCACCGCGAGCGCGGCGTGCACGACCATGAACAGGGTCGTGTTCGTTTCCTGGGCGATCGCGAGCAGCCCGCGGTGGGTCTGCGCGTCGATCGTGAACCGTGCCGACGCGCCGCGCAGCGACTGCACCGGCGGCCGGGGCCGGTCGGTCGGCAATTCGAGCACCTCGGGGAGCCCGCCGAGCGCCTGCTGCCAGTAACCGAGCTGGCGGGCGGCCAGCGAGTCGGGGTCCGACTCGTTGCCGAGCGACTCACGCTGCCACAGAGCGTAATCGGCGTACTGGACGGGCAGCGGTTCCCAGCCGGGGGCACTGCCGGCGGCACGCGCCGCGTAGGCGGTCATCACGTCCGTGAACAGCGGTGCCAGCGACGCACCGTCGGCCGAGATGTGGTGCACGACCATCATCAGGATGTGGTCGGTGGGGTTCACCTCGAAGCAGGCGACCCGCACCGGGACCGTCTCGGTGACGTCGAATCCGGTGGCACCGAGTTCACGCAGACGCGCGAACAGGTCCTGCTCGTCCGCGACCGGGGTCGGGGTCAGGTCGGACACCACGTCCGCTGCGGGCAGCACGACCTGGTGCGCGTCCTCGTCGCCGACCGGGAAGACCGTGCGCAGCGACTCGTGCCGCTCGACGACGTCCGCCCACGCCGCATTCAGCGCCGCCGCGTCGATCGAGCCGGTCAACCGCACCGCCAACGGCAGGTTGTACGCCGGGGAGGTCGGATCGAACTGGTTGACGAACCACATCCGCTGCTGGGCCAGCGACAGCGGGATGCGGTCGGGCCGCGGTCGGGCGACGAGCGCGGGACGCTGCTCCGCGGCCCCCGACGTCGCCTCGAGCAGCGCCGCGAGTTCCGCGACGGTCGGATTTTCGAAGCACTCCCGCACCGAGAGGTGCGCGCCGACCGCCGCCCGGAGGCGGGCCGTGAGCCTGGTCGCGCTGATCGAGTTTCCGCCGAGGTCGAAGAACGAGTCGGCGGACCCGACCCGTTCGGCACCGAGAACGTCGGCGAACACGCTCGCCACGACGGTCTCCATCGGCGTGCGCGGGGCCACGTATTCCACCGCGACGGTGGCGAACTCGGGCTCCGGCAGGGCCTTCCGGTCCAGCTTCCCGCTGGCACCGAGAGGAAAACTGTCCAGGACGACGATGCGTGCGGGCACCATGTACGCGGGCAGCACCTGCGCCGCCGCGTCCTGCACCGACTTCGTGTCGACGCGGGCGCCGGACCGCGGCACCACATAGGCGACGAGATTCTCGCCGGTCGACTCGCTTCGATGGATCGTCACCGCTGCCTGCGCCAAGGATTCGTGCGTCAGCAACGCGGCCTCGACCTCGCCGAGTTCGATCCGCAATCCACGCAGTTTGACCTGGAAGTCGCTGCGTCCGATGTATTCGAGGTTCCCGTCGGCGCGCCGGCGAACGACGTCGCCCGTGCGGTACATCCGCTGCCCGGACCCGCCGAACGGGTTGGCGACGAACCGATCGGAGGTCAGATCGCTCCGTCCGACGTATCCGCGGGCCAACTGCGTCCCCGCGAGGTACAGCTCGCCGGGAACCCCGACCGGCACCGGGCGAAGGCGTGAGTCCAGCACGTGGAGATCGGTGTTCCGCACCGCACTACCGATGGGCACGGTGCCGCGGACATCGCGGTCGACCTGCCCGGCGGTCGCGTGCACGGTGAATTCCGTCGGACCGTACAGGTTGTGCACTTCGGCGTCCGACAGTCCGCGGAACGCCTCGGCGGTGGCGGGCGGGAACGCCTCGCCCGCGACGAGCACGATTCGAAGGCTGAGAAGGTCGTGCCGTTCGGCCTCGCCGACGAACACCGACAGCATCGACGGCACGAACGAGGTCGCCGTGACGCCCTCGCGCGCGATCAACGCCGCGAGATACTCGGGGTCACCGTGACCGTCGGGCGTCGCGATCACCAGGCGGGCACCCGCGACGAGCGTGCCGAACAACTCCCAGACCGACACGTCGAACGTCGCCGGGGTCTTCTGCAGCACGACGTCGTGCGCGCCGAGTCCGTACTCGTCGACGATCCACGAGATCTGGTTCAGGACCGCCGCGTGGCTCACCGCGACGCCCTTCGGCCGACCCGTCGAACCGGACGTGTAGATGACGTAGGCGGGGTTCGACGGCCGGAGAGTCCCCCGGCGCTCCTCGTCGCGCAGCGGTTCGGCCGGCATGTCGACGGACAGCCGGTCGATCTCCACCACGTTGTGCCCGGCGGGAAGGTCGAGAGCATCTCGCGCAACCGTCAGGATGCAGAGCGGCGAGGCGCTGTCGAGCACGTAGGACGTGCGCTCGGCCGGATGGTCGGGGTCGAGCGGAACATACGCGCCACCCGCCTTCACGATCGCGTACATCGCGACCATCGAGTCGATCGACCGCCGGATCGCGAGCGCGACCCGGACCTCCGGCCCGACACCCATCTCGATCAGGGTTCGCGCGAGGGCGTTGACACGCTGGTCGAACTCGGCGTAGGTCAGCGACTCGTCGCCGGACACCAGGGCCACGGCGTCCGGCGTCCGCGCGACCTGCTCGTCGAACAGGCCGACGACGGTCTGCTCCTCCGCGTCGGTGGCGGAGGTCGCCGACGTCGCGTCGGCGATCACGCCGGCGAGGACACCGGCGAACGTGTCGGCGAAGCCTTCGCCCGACGATCCGTCGAGCAGTCCGGGCAGCAGGGTGGACAGGGCCACCGTGACCGCGGCCTCCGGGCCGACGCCCACGCCGGCGAGCGTGCGCGCGAGTTCCGCGGATTTGTCCCGCAACTGCACGTACGTGACATCGGTACCGTTGTGCGACAGCGCGATTCCGTCCGGGTTGATCGACGCGGCGCCGTCGAGGAGTTCGGGCAGCGACTTGGTGGCCGCCAGCTCCTGCGAGATCGAGTGCGACAACAGGGACTGTCCGCCCTCGTCCGGTACGGCGAGCCCGGCCTTCTCGTCCTCGGTCAGGATGTCGATGTCGCCGACGACGGCGTCCGCGTCGGCCGTGACGGCCTCCAGCACACGGACGAAACGATCGGCGAAACCGCGGACCGTGGCCTCGTCGAAGAGATCGGTGGCGTAGGAGAACCAGCCCCGCATGCCGTTCGCGACCGATTCCTCGTCGAACCGTTCCTCGACGGCGACACCGAGATCGGTCTTGCTCGTGGTGAGACCGCTCTCGAGGACCTCGACGGTCAGCCCGGCGAGTTCGAGCTTCGGCCGTTCGAGGTTCTGGAAGCTCAGCATCACCTGCGCGAGCGGTGCGTACGCGGCGGTGCGCGACGGCCGGAGCACCTCGACGATCTGCTCGAACGGCACATCGGCATTGGCGAAGGCGTTGAGATCGACCTCACGGGCCTGCGTGAGCAGCGTGCTGAAGCGGGCGTTCTGGTCGACGTCGGTGCGCAACACCAGAGTGTTGACGAACATCCCGACGAGGTCGTCGAGCGCGCGGTCACCGCGGCCCGCGACCGGCGTGCTGACCGAGATGTCGCTGGTGCTGCTCAGTCGTCCGAGCAGTACGGCGAGCGCGGTGTGCACCACCATGAACAGCGACGCCTGGTGGGTCTGCGCGAGTTCGTTCAGGGACCGGTGCACGTCCTGCCCGATCTCGAACTCGATCAGCCCGCCCTGCGGGTTGCGGACCGCCGGGCGCGGCCGGTCGGCCGGGAGGTCGAGGACCTCCGGCGCATCGCCGAGGGCGTGCGCCCAGTACGCGATCTGCTTGCCCGCGAGCGACTCCGGGTCGTCCTCGGAGCCGAGGAGAGTGCGCTGCCACAGGGCGAAGTCGGGGTACTGCACGGGCAGCGGCGAGAAGCCGGGCCCCTCCCCTTGCACGCGTGCGCCGTACGCGCCGAACAGGTCCCGCGCGAGCGGGGCCATCGACGAACCGTCCGCCGAGACGTGGTGGACGACGACCACGAGGACGTGGTCGCGTTCCCCGAGCGCGAACAGGGCGGCGCGCACCGGGACGTCGGCGGTGACGTCGAAACCTGCCGACGCCAGCTCGACGACCCGCTCCCGCAGTTCCTGCTCGCCGGCCACGCGGACCACGTCGAGTGCGGACTGCGTGTCGGACGCGGACAGGACGACCTGGTAGGGGCCGTCGACGGAATCCGGGTACACCGTGCGCAGCGATTCGTGCCTGGCCACGACGTCGGTGATCGCCGTCCGCAGCGCATCGACGTCCAGTGCGCCGGTGAGCCGGAGCGCCAGCGGGATGTTGTACTCGGCCGATTCGGGGTCGAATCGGTTGGCGTACCACATCCGCTGCTGCGCCAGCGACAGCGGCAGACGCTCCGGGCGCGGTCCGGCGGTGACGGGCGGACGGGCGCCGCCGTCCACGCCGAGCGCTTCCAGCCTGCGGGCCAGCTGCGCCACCGTGGGGGCCTCGAAGATCTCGCGGACCGGCGCGTCGATTCCGACGGCCTCGTTGATCCGCGCCATCACGCGGGTGGCGGCGAGCGAGTTGCCACCGAGGGTGAAGAAGGAGTCGTCGGCGCCGACCTGGTCGACACCGAGCACCTCCGCGAACACCGCGGCGACCCGCTGTTCGAGAGCGGTTCCCGCAGCACGGAACTCGCGGTCCTCCGCCAGGAACTCCGGCTCGGGCAGCGCCCGGCGGTCGAGTTTGCCGACGGGGGTGAGCGGGATCGCGTCGAGCGTCACGATCGTCGACGGCACCATGTACGTGGGAACGAACTCGCCCACGAAGTCCAGCACCGCGGTGACGTCCACCTCGGCGCCCGGCGCCGGCAGCACGTACGAGACGAGGACCGAATCCCCGGACGGCCCGGGCAGCACCGACGTCGTCGCGAAGTCGACGGCGGGATGCTTCGCCAGCACCGCGTCGATCTCGCCGAGTTCGATGCGGAACCCTCGGACCTTCACCTGCTGGTCCGAGCGGCCCACGTACTCGACGGTCAGCGCGCCGTCCGCGTCCTTCGTCCAGCGCACGACGTCGCCGGTGCGGTACATCCGGTCGCCCGGCTCACCGTACGGGTTCGCCACGAAGCGTCCCGCGGTCAGCGGCGTGCGCCGGTGGTAGCCACGGGCCAGTCCGAGGCCCGACAGATAGAGGTCACCTGCGATACCGACCGGGACGGGTCGGAGCCGATCGTCGAGGACCAGCGCGCTGGTGCCGCGGATCGGACCACCGATGGTGACCGGGCCGTCGGCGGCCATCGGGTCGCTGATGTTGGTCATGATCGTGGTCTCGGTGGGACCGTAGCCGTTGAACAGCGAACGTCCCGGCGCCCAGCGGGCCGCGAGTTCCGCCGGGACGGCCTCGCCGCCGGCGACGACGAACTGGAAGTCGTCCAGCCCGGACGGGTCCACGGAGGCCAGCGCCGACGGCGTGACGAAGCCGTGCGTGACACGGTGCTCGCGCAGGAAGTTCGCGAACTCGGGTCCGCCGTACACGTCGGTGGGGGCGATCACCATGGTGGCGCCGGCGCCGACCGCGAGCAGCAGCTCCAGAACGGACGCGTCGAAACTCGGCGACGCGAAGTGCAGCGTCCGCGAGTCGGTCGTCACCGAGTAGCGCTCACGCTGTTCGGCGGCGAAGTTGGCCAGACCCCGGTGCGTGACGACGACGCCCTTGGGCTGCCCGGTGGTGCCGGACGTGTAGATCACGTAGGCACTGTTGGCCGGCGCAACCGCCGTCCGGCGCTCCGCCTCCGCGACGGGAGCCGTGGAGTAGCGCGCCGAGGCGTCCACGAAGTCGTCGCTGTCGAGGATCAGCCAGTCGATGCCCTGCGGAAGCCTGCCGACCTCGGAGCTCACGGAAAGACCCAGTGCCACACCGGAATCGGTGACCATGTGGGCGATGCGCTCGTCCGGGTACCCGGGGTCGATCGGCACGTACGCGCCGCCGCTCTTGGCGACGGCCCAGATGCCGACGATGGACGGGATCGAGCGGGTGATGCCGAGCCCGACGAACGTTTCCGCGCCGACCCCGCGTTCGATCAGGATGCGCGCCAACCGGTTCGAGCGCTCGTCCAGTTCGCGGTAGGTGATGCTGTCGCCGCCCGAGACGATCGCGTCCCCGTCCGGGTTCGCGGCGACCGCAGCCTCGAGCAGTTCGACGAGCGTGGTGGGCGCGACGCCCTCGATACCGCGGACCGGTGTCAGTTCCTCGGTCTCCGCGGCGTCGAGAATGGGGATGTCCCCAACCGCGACGTCGGTTCCGCCGCCTGCGACGGCGGTGAGGATCCGCACGAAGCGGTCCGCGAATCCCTGCACGGTGGCCGCGTCGAAGATCTCGGTGGCGTACCCGAGAACACCGGTGATCCCGGTGGGCGCACCCTCGTCCGACCACAGTTCGCGCAGGTCGACGGTGAGGTCGAACTTGCTGAACTCGACGTCCACGGCACCGGGTGTCGCCTCGAGCCCGGCGAACTCGAGCGACGGGATGCCGTTGACCTGATGGGTCAGCACGACCTGGAACAGCGGCGAGTACGCCGTGGACCGGGTCGGATTCAGGGCGTCCACCAATTGCTCGAACGGAACGTCCTGGTTGCTGAATGCGGCGAGGTCCTGGGCGCGGACCTGCTCGAGCAGTTCGGCGAAGGAGGTTCCGGGCTCGACCTCGGTCCGCAGCACCAGCGTGTTGACGAACATGCCGACGAGGTTCTCGAGCGCCTCGTCGCCGCGACCGGCCACCGCGGCGCCGATGGCGATGTCGGTGCTCGAACTGAGCCGCGCCAGCAGCACTGACAGCGAGGCGTGCAGCACCATGAACAGAGACACGTTGTGCGCCCGCGCGACCTCGCCGAGACGACGGTGCACGTCCTCGTCGACGGAGAAGCCGACGGAGGCGCCTGCCATCGACCGCACCGTGGGGCGGGGACGGTCGGTGGGGAGAGCCAGGACGTCGGGGACACCCGCGAGGGTCTTCGACCAGAAGTCGATCTGCGCGGCGGCCAGGGAATCGGGGTCGTCCTCGGATCCGAGCACGTCCCGCTGCCACAGCGCGTAGTCGGCGTACTGGACGGGCAGCACGGGCCAGGCGGGCTCCGTGCCCTCCCGGTGGGCCGCGTACGCCGTCATGACGTCGCGGGCGAGCGGCAGCGTGGAGGCGCCGTCGGACGCGATGTGGTGCATGACGAGCACAAGGACGTGGTCGTTCGCGCCGAGCCGGAACAGGCGGGTCCGGACCGGGATCGTGTCGGTGACGTCGAAGCCGGTGGACCCGAACTCGAACATCCGGTCCCGCAGGTCCTCCTCGCGGACGTCGACCGGTTCGAGGGCGAGGTCGACGTCGGTGGCGGGCAGGATCACCTGGTGCGCACCGGAATCGGAGTCCGGGAACACGGTCCGCAGCACCTCGTGCCGCGCGAGAACGTCGGACAGCGCCGCGGCCAGGGCCTCGACGTCCAGTTCGCCGCGCAGCCGCACGGTGAGCGGAACGTTGTACGCGGGTGAGGACGGATCGAAACGGTTGAGGAACCACATCCGCTGCTGCGCGAGCGACAGCGGCAACGCCCGGGGCCGCGGTCCCGCGACCAGTGCGGGGCGGCGGGTGCCGTTGTGGGCCCGATCCTCGACGACCTTCGCGAGGGTCGCGACCGTGGGCGCCTCGAACAGGTCCCGGATCCCGACCTCGGTGCCGGTCGCCGAGGTGACGCGGGCAGCCACCCGGGTGGCGCTGAGCGAGTTGCCGCCCAGGTCGAAGAACGACTCGTCGACGCTCACCCGCGGAGCGGAGATCACGTCACCGAAGATGCCTGCGACGACTTCCTCGAGCGCCGTGCGCGGTGCGACGAATTCTGTGGTGCCGGTGGTGAACACCGGTTCCGGAAGAGCCTTGCGATCGACCTTGAGATTCGCGTTGAGCGGCATCTCGTCGAGGACCATCACCGTGTCCGGGATCATGTGCGACGGCAGCACGTCGCGCAGTGCGTCCACGGTCGCGTCGACGTCGAGTTCCGCGCCCGCGGTCGCGGTGACGTACGCGACGAGCCGGGGGCCCTGCTCGCTGTCGTGCACCACCACCACCGACTTCTGCACCGCGCAGTTCGCGGTGAGGGCGGCCTCGATCTCGCCGAGTTCGATCCGGAGACCGCGGATCTTGACCTGGAAGTCGCTGCGGCCCACGAACACGAGCCCACCGTGGTCGAGTTCGCGGACACGGTCGCCGGTCCGGTACATGCGGGCGCCGGGCCCCTCGAACGGGTTCGCCACGAACCGCGACGCGGTGGTGCCGAACATGTTGCCGTAACCGCGGGCCAGGACCTGGCCGCCGATGTACAGGTCACCGGTCACTCCCGGCGGCACGGGGCGCATCCGGCCGTCGAGCACGTGGTACCGGACACCGCGGAACGCGGTGCCGAACGGGACCGGCCACTTCTCGGCGTCCGCGGTGGAGAGGTCCAGTTCGTACGAGGAGCACGTGACCGAGGCCTCGGTCGGACCGTAATTGTTGAGCAGGCGCGAGTCCGTGCCGATCAGCGCCGTGCACGCCGCAGGCCGCAGCATCTCGCCGCCGAGGAGAATCACCTTCAGGTTGGGCAGGACACCCTCGGTGTCCAGTTCGGTGAGCACCTCGAACGCACTCGGCGCGAGGTTGGTGATCTGGACGTCGCCGGTGCCGATCATGCGGAGAATCGGTCCCGGATCGAAGCCGTCGTCGGCGAGGTGGAGCACGCCGCCGTACGCGAGTCCCACCCAGATGTTCTTCTGCGTCTGGTCGAACAGGGGGGAGTTCGCGATCAGCAGTCCGGTGCCGTCCTTCACCCGGAGGTCGCCCTGGTACGACTGGTAGTTGTTGGACAGACCCAGCATCGGGACCATCGTCGGCTTGGGCCGTCCGGTCGAGCCGGACGTCGAGATGACGTGCCCCAGGCGCTTGCCCGCGTGCTCGTCGGACCACGGGTCGTGCGGGAAATCGGTGTCGTCGAGTGAGGCGAGGTGACGCACCGTCTCGGGATCGTCGAGCACGATCGGATGGTCGAGCGCCGCGTTCCCGGTGGGTGCGCCGGTGAGCCCGCTCCAGGACCGGGTGGCCACCACGGCCCGCGTTCCGCTGTCTTCGACGAGTCCCGTGATCCGGTCGATCCCCCACTTCTGGTCGAACGGCGAGTACGCCGCGCCGACCTTCCATGCGGCGATCATCCCGATCACCCATTCCAGGGAACGGGGGATGACGAGCGCGACGACGTCGTCGGGGCGAACCCCGCGCGACACCAGTTCGCGGGCGAGCTGGTTGGCGCGACGGTTCACGTCACCGCGGGTGGTCGAGACACCCCCGGCGACGACGGCGGGAGCCTGCGGGTCGCGTTCGACCCACTCCTGCCATCGGGTGACGAAGAGTTCGAGCGGCCAGCCCTCCGTCTCCGCCTCGGGTGCGGCGACGATCTCCGGTGCGGGTGCCACGATCTCGATGTCACCGACCAGGGCGTGCGCGTCCGCGATGACCTGGTCGAGGATCGTGCCGAAGCCGTCCTTCCCGTCCTCCGACGGCGGAGCCATCATGATGGTGGGAACCAGACCGGACAGCACGACGGACACGATCGCGTCGGGGCCCATGCCCCGCTCGGACAGCGGAGCCGACATCAGGCGCAGGCGCTCGTCGAACTCGCGGTACGTCACCTGCATGCCGTCGTGGGCGACGGCCACGGCGTCGGGGGCGACGTCGACCGCAGCAGCCAGAAGCTGCGGAAGCTCGCGAACCGTCATCGTGCGGGCAGGTCGCGCTTGGCTCAACTTTGCTCTCTCGTGTTCGGTGAGAATGTCGATGTCGCCTACAGCGACACCAGGATCGGTGACGACGGCCTCGAGGATCCTGACGAACCGTTCCGCGATACGTTCGGCGGTGCCGCGCTCGAACAGGTCGGTGGCGAACGTGAACCGCCCGCCCAGACCCGCGGGCCGACCCGACTCGTCGGCCTTCTCGGTGATCGTCAACGTGAGGTCGTACTTGGCGCCCTGCGCCATGTCGTCGATCACGCGCACGGTCAGCCCGGGCAGCTCGAGCGCGTCCATCCGGTTGTTCTGGAACGACAGCATCACCTGGAACAGCGGCGAATAGGCCGCCGAGCGCCGGATCCGCAGCGCCTCCACGATCTTCTCGAACGGCACGTCGGAATTGCCGAATGCCGCCAGGTCACCCTCGCGGACCCGGTCGACGAGACCGGAGAACGAATCTCCCGGCCGCACGTGGGTCCGCAGGACGAGGGTGTTGACGAACATGCCGACCAGGTCGTCGAGCGCCTGGTCGCCGCGTGCGGCGAGCGGGGTGCCGACGGTGATGTCGTCGCTGTTGCTCAGCCGCGACAGCAGCGTCGTCAGCGCCGCGTGCGTCACCATGAAGAGGGACGCTCCGTGGTTCTTGCCGACCGCTTCGAGCCCGCGCCGCAACTCCGGGGTGATCGCGAAGTCGATCGAGTCGCCCAGCATCGACTGCCTGGCCGGGCGTACGTGGTCCAGCGGCAGGTCGATCAGCTCGGGCGCCCCGGCGAGGGTGTCCGCCCAGTGGGCGATCTGCTTGCCCGCGAGCGACTGCGTGTCAGCGGGGTCGCCGAGGACGTCGCGCTGCCAGAGCGCGAAGTCGGGGTACTGCACCGGCAGCGGCTGCCACAGCGGGGCCGCGCCCGCGGTGCGCGCGCTGTAGGCGACCATGACGTCCCGCGCGAGCGGCGCCATCGACGCACCGTCGGCGCAGATGTGGTGCACCACGAGGACGAGCAGGAACTCGCTCTCGCTCGTGGCGAACAGCCGGATCCGCAGCGGGGGCGCGACCGTGACGTCGAATCCCTCGGTGGCGAATTCGGTGAGGGCCGTGGGGAGTTCGGCCTCGGGCACCGGCACGGGCATGAGGTCGAACGGAACCTGGGCGACGTCGACGACCTGCTGGTACGGCCCGTCGGCGGAGTCCGGGAACACCGTCCGCAGCGACTCGTGCCGTGCGAGTACGTCGGAGACGGCCGACGACATCGCGTCGATGTCGAGTGCACCGGACAGGCGAACGGCGAGCGGGATGTTGTACGCCGAGGACGCCGTGTCGAACCGGTTCATCAGCCACATGCTCTGCTGCGCCATCGACAGCGGAACCCGTTCGGGGCGCGGCCGCGCGACGAGCGCCGGGCGGTCCGAGCCGGTGCCTGCCTGCTCGGCGACCTTGACGGCGAGCCGTTCCACGGTCGGCGCCTCGAACAACTCCCGCACGCCCAGACGGGTGCCTGCGGCGGCGTTGAGCCGCGCGACCGCCTTCGTCGCGACGAGCGAGTTGCCACCGAGGTCGAAGAACGACTCGGCGACGCTGATCTTCGGAAGCCCGAGCACGTCCGCGAGGACACCGGCGACCAGTTCCTCGGTGGGTGTGCGCGGCTCGACCATCTCGCCCTGCAGGGCGTCGAAATCGGGCTCGGGCAGAGCCTTCCGATCGAGTTTGCCTGCGGTGGTGAGCGGGATCTCGTCGAGAACGACGATCGCGCTCGGGACCATGTGCGCCGGCAGCGTGTCGCCGACGAAGTGCGTCACCTCGGCGACGTCGACCGTGGCGCCCGCGGTGGGCAGCACGTACGACACCAGCGCGGTCGATCCCGACGGCAGCGACGTGCCGAGGGTGGCCGCGAATTCCAGGTTCGGGTGCGCCACCAGTGCCGCGTCGATCTCGCCGAGTTCGATGCGGAAGCCGCGGACCTTCACCTGGAAGTCGCTGCGGCCCACGTACTCCACCCCGTAACCGGCGCGGTGCCCGGGGTCGACGACGAACCGGACGATGTCGCCCGTGCGGTACATCCGGCTGCCGTTCTCACCGAACGGGTTCGCGACGAATCGTTCGGAGGTGAGGCCGAGACGGTCGTGGTAGCCGCGGGCGAGACCGGGGCCCGCGATGTACAACTCCCCTGCCACGCCGACGGGTACCGGGCGCAGGAGTGCGTCGAGAACGTAGACGGTGACCGCGCAGACGGGGCCACCGATCTCGATCCGGTTCCCGGGCACCAGCATGTTGCTGACGTTGCTCATGACGGTGGCCTCGGTGGGACCGTAGCCGTTGTACATCCGGCGGCCCGGCGCCCAGCGTTCCACCAGTTCCGGCGGGCACGCCTCGCCGCCGACGACGACGACCTCGAGCCGGTCGAGTCCGGCCGGCTCCACCGACGCGAGCGCGGCGGGCGTGACGAAGGCGTGGGTGACGTCGTTGTCCGCGAGGAAGTGTCGCAGTTCCTCCCCGCCGTACAGGTCGGCGGGGGCCACGACCATCGTCGCGCCGCAACCGAACGCGAGCAGCAGCTCGAGGACGGACGCGTCGAAACTCGGGGACGCGAAGTGCAGTGTTCGCGCCGACGGGCTCACCCCGTAGTGGGTGCGCTGTTCGGCGGAGAAGTTGGCCAGACCCGTGTGGGTGACGACGACGCCCTTGGGCAGACCTGTGGTGCCGGACGTGTAGATCATGTAGGCCGCGTGCTCGAGCCGGACCGACGTGGTCCGCTCGGCATCCGTCACCGGCTCCGGCGACTTCGCCGCGCACAGCGACTCGCACTCGGACGAGTCCAGCGCGAGCCAGTCGACGCCCGACGGAAGGTCGTCCCGCTGAGCGGACACGGTGAGGCCGAGGATCGCGCCGGAGTCGGCGACCATGTGTGCGATGCGCTCGGACGGGTAGCGGGGGTCGACGGGCACGAACATGCCGCCGGCCTTGGCCACGGCCCACGTTCCGATCACCGAGTGCCGCGAGCGCGTCATCCCGAGTGCCACGGACGTTTCCGGTCCGACTCCGCGGTCGATGAGCACGCGTGCGAGCCGGCTGGAGCGGGCGTCGAGTTCCGCGTAGGTCATCGACTCGCCGTCCGCGACGAGCGCGGTCCGCTCGCCGTTCTCCGCCGCGGTCGCGGCGAGGATCTCCGGCAGCGTCAGTGGTGCGGCGGCGTCGGTGCCGTGCGCCGCCAGCAGCGACGCCCGCTCGTCGGGCGCGAGGATGTCGATGTCGGCGACGCGTGTGTCGACGTCCCCGGCCAGTGCACCGAGCACCCGGACGACCCGCGCCATGATCTCCTCGACCTCGGCGGCCTCGAACAGCTCGGGAAGGAACTTGGCGGTCAGGTGCAGCCGCGGGTCGGTCATCGCGACGATCGCCAGCGGGTAGTGCGTGGCGTCGTTCGACGTCACGTCGAGAACGCGGAGTCCCTCGATGTCGCTGTTCTTCGTGAGGGCTTCACGGTCGAGCGGGTAGGACTCGTAGACCATCAGGGTGTCGAACAGCGCTCCGAGGCCGAGCCCCTGCTGGATGTCGGTGAGCCCGACGTGATGGTGGTCGAGCAACTCGGTCTGCTCGTGCTGGATGCGGTCGAGCAGGGTGCGCACGACGTCGCCTGCCCGTACGCGGACCCGCACCGGCAGGGTGTTGATGAAGAGCCCGAGCATCGACTCGATGCCGGGCACCTGCGGCGGACGGCCCGAGACGGTGGTGCCGAACACCACGTCGTCCCGTCCGGTCAGCCTGCCCAGCACGATTCCCCACGCGGCCTGGACGAGCGTGTTCATGGTGACGCCGAGTTCGCGCGAGCGGGCGGTCATGTCGGCGAGCAGGTCGTCCGGCAGATCGATGACGAGTTCACCGGGGGTGAGCGCCGGTGCGGTCTCCGTGTGCGCAGGCGCGAGGAGGGTGGGTTCCTCGACACCGCCGAGGGCCTTCGCCCACGCGTCCACCGACACCTGCGGATCCTGTGCCGACAGCCACTCGAGGTAGCTGCGGTACGGACGCGGCTGCGGCAGCGCGAGCGCGTCGCCGTCCACCGCGTACAGGGTCAGCAGATCCTGGATGAGGATCGGCAGCGACCAGCCGTCCAGCAGGATGTGGTGGTTGGTGACGGCGAACCGGTAGCGGTCCGCACCCTCCTCGACCAGCAGGAATCGCACCAGCGGCGGGGCCGTCATGTCGAACCGGTCCGTGCGGTTCGCGAGCATCAGCGCATCGAGTTCGGCGTCCCGGTCGTGCTCGGACGCGGCCGAGAGGTCGACGTGCGTCCACGGCACGTCCACCCGGTCGACGACCACCTGCATGCCGGTGCCGTCGTCGCCCGCGACGAAGGCGGTGCGCAGGTTGGGGTGCCGGGCGACGAGCGATTCCGCGGCGCGGCGGAGCCGGCCGGTGTCGACGGATCCGCCCAGGTCCATGACCAGCTGGGTGGTGTACACGTCGGTGGTGGCACCGGCCAGCGACGCGTGGAACAGCAGGCCCACCTGCAGCGGGGCCAGCGACCAGACGTCGGCGAGCGCGGGGTAGTCGCTCTCGAGGGTGTCGATCCGGCTCTGGCTCAGGCGAACGAGGTCGAGGTCCGACGGCGTCCGGCCGCCGGCGTCGGGACGCTTCGTGTGCTCGACGAGCCCTTCGAGCGCGCGCGTCCACAGGCCGGTGAGTTCCCCCACCTCGGTGTCCGTGAGGACGCCCTGCGGGAAGTCGACGGTGGCCGAAAGTCGTTGTTCGCCTTCGACGTCCACGATCATCGCGTTGATGTCGAGGGCGAAGTGCACCGGCATCTCGCTGTTGCGGGTGCCGGTCAGCTCCATCGTGTCGGTGTCCGGGACCCAGCCCGCCGCCCGGAACGCGGCGGGAATCTCGCCGACCGACACGCGGCCCAGATAGTTGAAGCTGATCTGGGGGCTCGGCAGCGCCGCGAGGACCGCGCGGGTCTCGGCGTTGAGGTACCGCAGCATGCCGTAGCCGATGCCGTGCTCGGGTACGCGCGCGAGTTGTTCCTTCACCGACTTGACGGCCTGACCTGCCGCCGCCCCGCCGGCGAGGGCGTCGTGGACGTCGACGCCGGGCGCCGACAACCGGACCGGGAACATGCTGGTGAACCAGCCCACCGTGCGGGACAGGTCGGCGCCGGGCAGCACCGTCTCCTCGCGGCCGTGGCCTTCGAGGTGCACGAGCGTGGAGGACTCGGTGATGCCGCGTTCCGCACGCCACGCCGCGACGGCGACCGCGAGGGCGGTGAGAAGTCCGTCGTTCACGCCGCCGTGGAAGGCGCGCGGCACATCGGTCAGCAGACCGTCGGTGACGTCGGCCGAGACTTCCAGGCGGACCCGGCCGGTGGTGGAGACCGTGTCGCGGCCGTCGAGGGCCCGTGAACCGATCAGCGGGTCCGCACCGTCGAGGGTGGTGCGCCAGTAGTCGAGTTCGCGCACGCGCCGGGCACTGCGCGCGTTGTCGGCGAGGCCGTGCGCCCAGCGGCGGACCGAGGTTCCGACGGCCGGGAGCAGCGGGTCGGCCCCGGCGGCGATCTGCCCCCAGGCGGACGCGAAGTCGGGCACCAGCACTCGCCAGGAGACGCCGTCCACCGCGAGGTGGTGGATCACCACGAGCAGGCGTCCCGTCCGCGGGGCGCTCTCTGCCTCCGCGGTGTCGCCGTCCGCGTCGTCGCGAGGGGCGGGTTCGGCGGAGTCCTCGGCGGGCGCGAACCAGACGAACCGCACCACACTGCCGGTCGCCGGGTTCAGCCTGTCCACGGTGCGCTCGAGGGCGTGCGCTGCCAGCGCCTCGAACGTGCCGGTGCCGGGACCGTCGGTGAACTCGACGCGATCGACGAGGCGGTCGACGTCGACCGAGCCGATCGGAGCGACCTCCAGCGACCACCCGGCCGGAGAGTCGTTGCGCCGCAACGACGAACGCAGGGCGTCGTGGCGATCGACGACGGCCGCCAGCGTGCGCACCAGGCGCTCACGCTCCACCTTCGGCGGCAGCGCGAGGAGAATGGACTGGGAGAACCGGTGGAAGTCGCCGCCCAGCTCCGTCATCCAGTGCACGACCGGTGTGAGCGGCATCGTGCCGATTCCGGCACCCGGCAGTTCCTCGAGAACGTGCACCGTCGCCGAATCGGATGCGGATTTCGCGACCTCGGCGAGCGAGGCAACGGTCTTGCGTTCGAAGACGTCCCGGGCGGTGAACAGGACGCCGGCTTCCTTCGCGCGGGACACCAGCTGGATCGAGACGATGCTGTCGCCGCCGAGCGCGAAGAACGAGTCGCCGACACTGACGCGCGGCAGACCGAGGACCTCGGCGAACAGGCCGGCGATCGACTCCTCCATGGTGCTGCGGGGCGCCACGTACTCGCTGGACTCCGCCGCGAACGTGGGTTCGGGCAGCGCCTTCCGGTCGAGCTTGCCGCTCGCGCCGACCGGCATCTCGGCGAGCACCATGACGGCGTCGGGAACCATGTACGAGGGCACCGCGCGGCCGACGTGGACCGTCAGATCGTCGACGTCCACCGCGGAACCGGGCTCGGGAACGACGTAACCGACGAGCCGCTGCCCGAGGGAACTGTCGTGCACGACCACGACCGACTGCGCCACATGAGGATACGAGGACATCGCCGACTCGATCTCGCCCAGCTCGATCCGCAGGCCGCGCACCTTCACCTGGAAGTCGGTACGGCCGAGGTACTCGATGCTGCCGTCGACGCGCCACTTGACGAGGTCGCCGGTGCGGTACAGGCGGGTCCCCGCGGCGCCGAAAGGATTGGCCACGAAGCGTTCCGCCGTCAGCTCCGGCCTGCCCTCGTAGCCGCGGGCCACCTGGGCGCCCGCGAGATAGAGCTCTCCCGCGGATCCGATGGGTGCGGGCCGGAGGTGACCGTCGAGCACGTACGCCTCGGTGTTCCACACCGGAGTACCGATGGGGATCGTGTGGGCGGACTCCCGGTCCACCTCGCCGGCGGTGGCGTGCACGGTGAACTCGGTGGGGCCGTACAGGTTGTGCAACTCGGCGCCGGACTTCGCCCGGAACGCTGCTGCGACCGCAGGCGGAAACGCTTCTCCCGCAACGAGAACGACGCGCAGGCTGACGAGTTGTTCGCGGTCGGCCTCGGAGACGAACACCGACAGCATCGACGGGACGAACGACGTCGCCGTGACGTTCTCGCGCGCGATCACGTCGGCGAGGTAGGCGGGATCGCGATGCCCCTCGGGCGCGGCGATCACCACGCGCGCCCCGGAGGCGAGTGCGGCGAACAGTTCCCAGACCGACACGTCGAACGTCGTCGGCGTCTTCTGCAGCACGACATCGTTCGCGTCGAGGCCGTAGCGCGACGCGATCCACGTGACCTGGTTCAGGACGGCAGCGTGGCTCACCGCCACGCCCTTCGGTCGCCCGGTGGAGCCGGACGTGTAGATGACGTACGCCGGGTTGGCGGCCCGAAGGCCGGCAGTCCGCTCCTCGTCGCGGATCGGGCCCGCCGGGATGCCGCTCGCATCCACGGCGTCGATCTGCACGACGTCGTGATCGGCGGGGAAGACGAGACCGTCCCGCGCGACCGTGAGGATGCACAGCGGGCGCGCGCTCTCCAGCACGTATGCGGTGCGCTCGGCGGGATGGTCGGGGTCGAGGGGCACGTATGCGGCGCCTGCCTTGACGACGGCGTACATCGCGACCATGGAGTCGAGCGAGCGGCGGATCGCGAGGGCGACCTTGGTCTCCGGACCCACGCCCCGGCCGATCAGTGTCCGGGCGAGGCGGTTCACCCGCGCGTCGAACTCGGCGTAGGTGAGCTCCTCGCCCTCGAAGACGAGTGCCGTCGCGTCGGGCGTGCGCGCGACCTGGGCGTCGAACAGGTCGACGACGGTGCCCGCAGGCGGGGCCACGACGTCGCCGTTCCACCGCGTCACGACCTGCTCGTATTCCTCACCGCTCATCGTGGCCAGGTCGGACACCGAGGCGTCGTCGCCGGCGCCGAGGAAGCGCTCGAAGAAGTCGAAGAAGCGGCTGTGGTGACGGTCCAGTTCGTCCGCCGAGTACAGGTTGGGGTTGGCCTCGAAGTCGATGTGGATCTTGCTGCCTGCCACACCCTGGTAGATGTTGAGCGAGAGGTCCTCGACCGGCCCGGTGGTGAGGACGTTCTGGTGCCCGGTGACCGTTCCCAGCTTGATCTCGCTGTGGAACATCATGATGTTGATCGAGGGCCCGAAGAATCCGCGCTGTCCCTGGGGCGCGCCGGCGTCGCGGCGGATGTCCTCGTGCCGGTAGCGCTGGCGGCGCAGGGCTCCGGTGAGTTCGATCTGCACGCTCTTGACCAGCTCGGGGACGGTCATCTCCGGGGTGATCTGGAGGCGGAGCGGAACGATGTTGGACACCATTCCGCCGGAACGCCGCAACGTGGCGGTGGTGCGGGCCGACACCGGCAGGCTGAGAACGACGTCCGTTCGGTCGGTCATGTGGGCCAGGTACGCGGCGAACGCGGCCACCACGATGGGCGCCGAACTGGCGTTGCTGCCGCCCAGTGCCTCGTCGAGAAGGGTGGCGGTGGACTCGGGCAGTGCTTCGGAGGAGAGCCGGGCGAACTTGCCGACCATCGCGGCACGACCGGCCAGGCTCGGCGCCTCGGGCAGGTGCGCGGTGCGTTCGGCCCAGTATTCGCGATCCTTCGCGAAGCGGTCGGAATTGCGGTATCGCTGCTCGTCCTCGACGATCCGGACCAGGTCCTCGGCGCGGCAGGCCGGCGGCTCGGCGCCCTCGACGAGTGCGGTGTAGATCTCGGCGATGCGCGCGATCAGCGCCATCGCGCCGAAGCCGTCGAGCGCGATGTGGTGAATGCGGCAGAACCAGAAGTAGTGGTTCTCGCCGACGTGGAGCAGGTAGACCACGACGAGGCGGTCCTCGAGGAGGTCGACCGGGGCGCTGTAGTTGGCCCGCATCCACTTCTCGGCAGCGTCGACGGAATCGTCCTCGCCTCGCAGGTCGACGTAGGTGATGGCGTCGTCGAGGGACTTGTCGACGTACTGGTGCGGCATCCCCTCGATCTCGACGAGCCGGAGGAAGCCGGAGCCGAACTCCCGGCCGGTGCGGACGGTGGCCTCGGTCAGGAGGTCGAGGTCGATGTCGCCGCGAAGCTCGATGTACTGGGCGATAGTGAGGGGAACGTCGCCCATCGCGTGTTGCGCGAACCAGATGCCACGCTGCGCAGCCGACAGCGGAAACGCTCCTTCCGGAGCACCGCTACTACCCGCTGCATGTCCCGACCCCAAGGGTTACTCCGTTCTCGAACGCGTGGCGACTGCCGCCTGTGTCTTTGGTGATTCGTAGCTCTCGGTCCCACGGACTGCGCCGCGAGCCGGTCTTCCGATGAACGCCATCACATGAACGGGCCTTGCCGGTTCGAAGCTTTTCGCGGAACAGGGACGTGCCGAACGCGGGAGGACCTGCGCTGATCGAAGAGTTCCACCACACTCGGAGTCGATGTCAGACGATCGTCCGAAAACCGATTGCCTGCGACGCTGAACACTCCAAGGCCCTTACATCCCGAACTACTTGCGGTGAGCGGGTTCATACGTGGCTCCGTTCTCTCATCGATCCAACAAGCGGCCACCCAATCGGTGCTCGTCATCCTCCGAGTCGAGAGCCGAGTCTACGGCGCTGGTGAAGGAACGAAACATCGTCGCGATCATCGCTTCGGCCTCCTCTCGCTCGGTGGTGACAATCTCGGTTCGTACGGTTCCGCGGCAACGCCGGGAATTACATCGGTGTCAGATCCAGTACCGTTACCGGCGCTGGTGTGACGTACCCAACCCTCGATACTTCCAGAACCAGGCCTGAATTCGATCTTCGACGCGCTCATATTCAACAGGCAGAACCACATTCCGGGTATCGCGTCCAACCAGAGCACGGATACCGTACCGAGAGTCGGAATTTCGCTGGGTGTACAACTGTCGTATCCAGTTTCATGTTCCGCCTCCTGACTGTCGTCCGCGCACGGTGCGGCCGACCAGGTGATCGACCGCGGCGTTGAACACCCACTGCCCCCCGTGACCGCAGTTTTTGCCAACCACCGTGTCTACCAAAGCCCCGAGCAGGTCTCAAAACGACGAGCACCCGAGGTTGCGCGCGGGGAATAACCGACCAGGTCCGTCGCCCGTCCATATCGAGCGGAATACTGGACGCCCGACCACTGCGCTGTGCGCATCCAGGTCGGGGCAGATCGCCCGCTGACCTGCCACGGAGAAGCGCAGGCACTACCGCGGCGAGGACGGGCGAACCAGCGAGATCGCGGCCGCATCCCAGCATCTGGAACGCGCTCCCGAAACTCCGCACCCCCGGTGTCCGATTAGTCGCATTTTCTGCGGCGCGACCAATCGGAGGCGGGCGGGAGATATCTCACATTCGCGGATACCCGGCCGTCGGCAGGTCGATCTCTCGCAGCCAGTAACGAAGGTAAGACTAACCTAATCGTTGGCGCCCAACGACACTGAGATCGGCGGAGTTGCTGCTCAGCGTCCGTGCCGCGCGAACCAGTCGAGCAGGCCGGGGTCGTCGACGGCGCTGCGGTCCACCGTCCGCGCCGCGTCCGCGCCCTGGAAGATCCGCTTGAGCGGCACCTCGAGTTTCTTGCCGGTGCGGGTGTGCGGGATGCCGGGCGCCTCGATGATGTCGTCGGGCACGTGCCGCGGGGAGGCCTGCTCCCGGATCGCTCCGCGGATCCGCTGCTTCAGCGCGTCGTCGAGCGCCGCGCCCTCCGAGAGCACCACGAACAGCGGCATCCAGTATCCGCCGTCCGCCAGATCGACCCCGACGACGAGCGCCTCGGCGACCTCCGGGAGCTTCTCCACCACCTGGTAGATGTCGGCGCTGCCCATCCGGATTCCGTTGCGGTTCAACGTCGAATCGGACCGCCCGTGCATGAGGACGGTCCCGCGATCGGTGATCGTGATCCAGTCCCCGTGCCGCCACACTCCGGGAAACACCTCGAAATAGGCTTCGCGGTAACGCTTTCCGTCCGGATCATTCCAGAACGACACCGGCATGGACGGCATCGGCGCGGTGACGACGAGTTCGCCGACCTCGTCTCGGACCGGCCGCCCCGACTCGTCGAAGGCGTCGACGGCGACCCCGAGGCAGGGGGCGGACAGCTCTCCCGGCCAGACCGGAACGGTGCGCGCACCCCCGATGAACGCCGACACCACGTCGGTCCCCCCGGTGATCGACACGACGGGTACGCCGCGACCGACGTTCTCCGACAGCCACAGCGACGACGCCGCGGGCAGCGTCGACCCCGTGACTCCCACCGCCCGGAGCGCGCTCAGATCGTGCTCGCGGACGGGGATCACCCCCGCCTTGTCGCACGCGAGAACGTAGCCGGGACTGGTACCGGCCACCGTCACACCCAGTCGTGACACCAAGGCCCACAACGCATCCGGAGTCGGATAGGACGGGCTTCCGTCGTAGCAGACGATCGTGGCTCCCACGAGCAGGCCCGCCGTCTGGAAGTTCCACATCATCCAACTGGGGCTGGTGTACCAGAAAAGTATGTCTTCGCGGCCGAGGTCGAGGTGGAGCGCCAGCGACTTCACGTGTTCGAGGAGAACGCCGCCGTGACCGTGCACGATGCCCTTCGGGAGGCCGGTGGTCCCCGAGGAGAACACCACCCACAACGGGTGGTCGAACGGGACGGGAACGGGCTCGAGTGCGCCGCCCCCGGCGGTCGCCTCCGCCCAGGTGAGGGCACCGTCGACGGCGGCGTCCGCATCGAGGTGGGGCACCACCACCGTGAGGGCCGGCGACAATCCGGCCCGCAACTCGGCCACTGCCCCCAGCCGGTCGTGTTCCCTGCCCCCGAACCGGTACCCGTCCGCGGTGATCAGCGCCGCCGGTTCCAGTTGACCCAGCCGATCGAGCGCGGCCGGCGCGGAATAGTCCTGCCCGCACGCGGCCCACACGGCGCCGAGCGACGCCGTGGCGAGAAACGCGACGACCGCCTCGGGGATGTTCGGAAGGTAGCCGACCACGCGATCGCCGACCCCGACCCCGTGCTCGCGGAGAGTCGCGGCGAGTCCCGCCACCGCGGACCGCAACTCGTCCCACCCGATCGAGACGTCGGCGCAGCCCTCACCCGCGTACAGGATCGCCGGACTGCCGGGGCGGGCGTTCCGGAAGACGTGGTCGACATAGTTGAGCGTGGCCCCCGGAAACCAGACGGCGCCCGGCATCGCGGCGTCGGCGAGGGCGGGCCCGGGGTCGGTGGCGGACCGGAACTCGAAGTAGTCCCACACGTCCTGCCAGAACTCCCCCACCGCCGCCACCGACCAGCGCCACAGCGACCGGTAGTCGTCGACCGTGACACCGTGGCGCCGCGTGACGAACGTGGCGAAATCGGTGATCACCGCGTCGCGCACGTCGGCTTCGGTGGGAACCCATTGCGGATCGGCAGCCATGGGCACCATCTTCCCCGAGAGCGCGGCCGTTCCGCGCTCTTTCGCCGCCTACCGCCGCCCTCAGACCGGCGCGTCCCCCGCCGCACCGGTCTGTGAGCGGCGCAGGATCGCCTCGGCGTGACGCAGGACCGGCGCGTCCACCATCTTTCCCTCGAACGCGAAGACCCCGCGCTGGTCGGCGACGGCGGCGAGAACCCGCGTCGCCCAGTCGACGTCCGCGTCGGACGGCGCGTACGCCTCGCGGATCACCGCGACCTGGCTGGGGTGGATGGCGACCTTGACGTCGAATCCGACGGCGACGGCGTCGAGGGCCTCGGCGCGGAGCCCGTCCAGGTCCTTGATGTCGAGGTAGACGGAGTCGAGCGCGAGCCGGTGATACCCCTTGGCCGCCAGCAGCGTCGACGACCGCACCTGGGTGGCGACGTCGCGGTAGCTGCCGTCGTCGCGGCGGCTGGAGTTGCCGCCCATCGCGGCGACGAGGTCTTCGGCGCCCCACATCACACCGATGGTGCCGGCTGCCAACGCGATCTCGGTGACCGCGAGCGCACCGAGCGGCGACTCGACCAGGGCGATCACTTCTCGCGGCGTCAGTGACAGCACCTGGTCGGGCGACTCGCACTTGGCGAGCATGAGCCGGGTGTAGCGGGTGCCGTCGAGCGCCAGCAGGTCGCGTTCGTGGTCTTCGGTGCCGACCGGGTTGACCCGCACGACGGTGCGGTCGGGATCGAGCGGGGTGTCGATGAGGGCGATCCGGGCCGCTTCCTTGTCGCCGGCCGCCACCCCGTCCTCGAGGTCGAGGATCACGACGTCGGCGGCCGCGGCCGCCTTCGCATACCGTTCGGGCCGGTCCGCCGGGCAGAACAGCCAGGCGGGACCGGGCAGTTCCCAGCTCATGACGGCTTCTTCTGGACGAGGGTCTTGCGGACCGCGACGGCCACCACGTCGCCGTGCTGGTTGCGGCCGGTGTGCTCGAGCGTGACGATCCCTTCGCCGGGACGGCTCTTCGATTCGCGCTTGTCCGCGATCTTCGTTTCCGCGTAGAGCGTGTCGCCGTGGAACAGCGGCTTCGGGAAACTGATCTCCGAGAACCCCAGGTTCGCGACGATGGTCCCCTGCGTCAGCTGCGCCACCGACAGTCCGACCAGAGTCGAGAGGGTGAACATCGAGTTGACGAGGCGCTCACCGAACTGGGTGTTCTCGCTGTACGCCGCGTCCAGGTGCAGGGCCTGGGTGTTCATCGTCTGCGTCGTGAAGAGGACGTTGTCGGCCTCGGTGACGGTCCGGCCGGGGCGGTGCTCGTACACCGCACCCAGCTCGAACTCCTCGAACCACAGTCCCCGCTGAACGATTCGGTTCGGTTCGGTCGTGGCGGTCACAGGCCCGCCTCCCGCGCGATCAGCATCAGCTGAACCTCGGTGGTGCCCTCACCGATCTCCAGGATCTTGCTGTCCCGGTAGTGCCGCGCCACCGTGTACTCGTTCATGAACCCGTAGCCGCCGTGGATCTGAGTGGCGTCGCGGGCGTTGTCCATCGCCGCCTCGGAGGCGACGAGCTTGGCGATGGCGGCCTGCTTCTTGAACGGCTTGCCGGACAGCATCCGGGCGGCGGCGTCGTAGTACGCCGTGCGGGCGGTGTGTGCCCGCGCCTCCATGCGGGCGATCTTGAACGCGATGGCCTGGTTGTGTCCGATGGGCCGTCCGAACGCCTCCCGTTCCTTGGCGTACTTGACCGACTCGTCGACGCATCCCTGGGCCGCGCCGACGCTGAGCGCGGCGATGGCGATGCGGCCCTCGTCGAGAATCCGCAGGAAGTTTGCGTACCCGCGGCCGTGCTCGCCGAGCAGGTTCTCCTCGGGAACCCGTACGTCCGAGAACGTGAGCGGGTGGGTGTCGGAGGCGTTCCAGCCGACCTTGTTGTACGCCGGTTCCGCGGTGAAGCCGGGTGTCGACGTCGGCACGAGGATGGTGGAGATCTCCTTCTTGCCGTCCTTCGTCCCGGTCACGGCGGTGACGGTGACGAGCTTGGTGATGTCGGTTCCGGAGTTGGTGATGAACTGCTTGTTGCCGTTGATGATCCATTCACCGCTGTCGAACTTCGCGGTGGTCTTCGTGCCGCCGGCGTCACTTCCGGCACCCGGCTCGGTGAGCCCGAACGCGGCCAGGCTCTTGCCGCTCGTCAACTGCGGCAGCCACTCCTGCTTCTGCTCTTCGTTGCCGAACCGGTAGATCGGCATCGCACCCAGCGACACGCCGGCCTCGAGGGTGATCGCGACGCTCTGGTCGACCTTGCCGAGTTCTTCGAGTGCCAGACAGAGGGCGAAGTAGTCGCCGCCCATTCCGCCGTACTCCTCCGGGAACGGCAGGCCGAACAGGCCCATCTCGGCCATCCCCGACACCACCTCGTACGGGAAGGTGTGGTTGGCGTCGTGTTCCGCCGCGACCGGTGCCACCACGTTCTTGGCGAAGTCGGCGACGGTCTTCGCCAACTGCTGGTACTCGTCCGGAAGCTGGCCGGTGGCAAGGAATTCGGTCATGACGCATCTTCTTTCGTGTCGGTGTGCGGGGTGACTCGGGCGAGTAGTTGGTCGACCATCACCTGGTCACCGGGCGCGACGAGGATGTCGACGACGCCGTCGACGGGCGCGGTGAGCGAGTGCTCCATTTTCATCGCCTCGACCACGACGAGGCTCTGGCCCGCGGTGACGTGGGCACCGGCCTCGACGCCGACCGCGATGACGGCTCCGGGCATGGGGCTGGTGATCTCCGCCTCACCGGCGTGGACGTCGCCGGTGCGGACACTGAGTTCGCGGACCTCCCGCAGCATCGTCGTGCCGTCGGACCCGGCGAGCCAGATGTGCCCGTCGGTCTGGGCGACCCGGTAGGTCTCGCGCCGGCCGTCGATCACCACCGAGAGCGTGGTCCCGTCGAGCGCCGCGGTCAGCGACAGGGTGTCGCCGTCCTCGACCTGCGCGGTGGCCTCGGCCGGGCTGCCCGTGATCCGCACGTGGTCGGTGCGGGTGGCCGAGGACAACCGGATGCTGGTCGGCGCGGGCGTCCCGACCCGCCAGCCGCTGGGAACGTCCCACGGATCGGCCTGCGCCCGCTCGGGCCAGCGCTGCAACCAGCGGTACGCGGCGGCGGCGATCAGGGCACCGTCGGTGGCCTCGGCGGCGGCGAAGTCCTCGAGCCGCCGGTCGAGCAGACCGGTGTCGAGATCGCCCGCCACCACGTCCGGGTCGGCGAGCAGGAAGCGCGCGAACTCGATGTTGGTGACCACTCCCAGCACACCGGTGCCCGCCAGCGCCCGGTCCAGTTTCCGCAGCGCGCCGGCGCGGTCGTCGGCGTGGGCGATGACCTTCGCCAGCATCGGGTCGTAATCGCTGCCCACCACCGTGCCCGGCTGCAACCCGGAATCGACGCGGACACCGGGGCCGGCGGGTTCGACCACGTCGGCCACCAGTCCACCGGTGGGCAGGAAGCCGCGGCTGGGGTCCTCGGCGTAGACGCGGGCTTCGATGGCGTGGCCGGTGAGGGTGATGTCGTCCTGGGTGAACCCGAGCGGCTCCCCGGCGGCGACCCGTACCTGCCACTCGACGAGGTCCAGACCGGTGACGAGTTCGGTGACCGGGTGCTCGACCTGCAGCCGGGTGTTCATCTCCATGAAGAAGAATTCGTCGGGTGTGTCGGCGGAGACGATGAACTCGACCGTTCCCGCACCGGAGTAGTCGACGCTGCGCGCGGTGTTGCAGGCGGCCTCCCCGATCCGGGCGCGGGTCGCCTCGTCCAGCAGCGGCGACGGCGCCTCCTCGATGACCTTCTGGTGCCTGCGCTGCAGACTGCATTCGCGCTCCCCGAGGTGGACGACGTTGCCGTGCCCGTCCGCGAGGATCTGCACCTCGATGTGCCGGGGCCGCAGCACGAACCGCTCGAGGAACAGGGTGTCGTCGCCGAATGCCGACGCCGCCTCCCGTCGCGCGCTGGCCAGCGCCTCGGCCAGTGCGCCCGGCTCCTCCACCAGGCGCATGCCCTTGCCGCCGCCGCCCGCCGACGGCTTGACGAGCACCGGGTATCCGATGTCTTCGGCGGCCGCGATCAACTCGTCGTCGGACAGGCCGGGCCGGGCGATGCCGGGGACGACCGGAACGTCGAACTTCGCCACCGCGTTCTTGGCGGTGATCTTGTCGCCCATCACCTCGATGGCGTGGGCGGACGGGCCGAGGAACGCGATCCCCGCGTCGGCGCACGCCCCGGCGAACTTGGAGTTCTCCGACAGGAACCCGTATCCGGGATGGATGCCCTGCGCGCCGGTGGCGCGGGCCGCGTCGATCACCTTCTCGATGACGAGGTAACTCTCCCGCGCCGCGGCCGGGCCGAGCAGCACCGCGGTGTCGGCCTCGCGGACGTGCCGGGCACCGCGGTCCGCCTCGCTGAACACGGCGACGGAACGGATGCCCATGGCCCGCAGGGTGCGGATCACGCGCACCGCGATCTCGCCGCGGTTGGCCACCAGGACGGTATCGATCCGAGTCATTTCAGTCATTGCACTCACATCCGGAAAACGCCGTAGGAGACCGGCTCGACCGGTGCGTTCGCACACACCGAGAGCGCCAGTCCGAGAACAGTTCTGGTATCGGCGGGGTCGATGATGCCGTCGTCCCACAGCCGCGCGGTCGAGTAGTACGGGTTGCCCTGCGCCTCGTACTGCTCACGGATCGGCGCCTTGAACGCCTCCTCGTCCTCGGCCGACCACGGGTTGCCCGCGCTGTCGAGTTGCTCGCTGCGCACCGTCGAGAGCACCGACGCCGCCTGCTCCCCGCCCATCACCGAGATCCGGGCGTTCGGCCACATCCACAAAAACCGCGGCGAGTACGCCCGCCCGCACATCGAGTAGTTGCCCGCCCCGTAGGAGCCGCCGATCACGACGGTCAGCTTCGGCACCCGCGCACACGCCACCGCGGTCACCATCTTCGCGCCGTGCTTGGCGATGCCGCCCGCCTCGTAGTCGCGGCCGACCATGAAACCGGCGATGTTCTGCAGGAACAGCAGCGGGATCGTGCGCTTGTCGCACAGCTCGATGAAATGCGCGCCCTTCATCGCGGACTCGGCGAACAGCACACCGTTGTTGGCGACAATGCCGACCGGGTGGCCCTCGATGTGCGCGAAACCGGTGACCAGGGTCTTGCCGTACTCGGCCTTGAACTCCTGGAACTCACTGCCGTCGACGATGCGGTCGATGACCTCGTGGACGTCGTACGGGGTGCGCGGGTCGGTGGGGACCACGTCGTACAGGTCGGTCTGCGGCGCCGACGCGGGGACGGCGCTGACCACGTCCCACGGATGTTCGGCGCGCGGGCCGAGGGTCGCGACGATGTTCCGCACGATCCGCAGCGCGTCCTGGTCGTCCTCGGCGAGGTGATCGGTGACACCGGAGACCTTCGAGTGCAGGTCGCCGCCGCCGAGTTCCTCGGCCGTGACGACCTCACCGGTGGCCGCCTTCACCAGCGGCGGGCCGCCCAGGAAGATGGTGCCCTGGTTGCGGACGATGACCGCCTCGTCGCTCATCGCTGGCACGTAGGCGCCGCCCGCGGTGCAGGAGCCGAGGACCGCCGCGATCTGCGGGATACCCTGCGCGCTCATCGTGGCCTGGTTGTAGAAGATGCGCCCGAAGTGCTCGCGGTCGGGGAACACCTCGTCCTGCCGGGGCAGGAACGCGCCGCCGGAGTCGACGAGGTAGATGCAGGGAAGCTGGTTCTGCAGCGCGATCTCCTGCGCCCGCAGGTGCTTCTTCACCGTCATCGGGTAGTAGGTGCCGCCCTTGACGGTCGCGTCGTTGGCGACGATCACGCATTCCCGGCCGGACACCCGGCCGATGCCGGCGATGACGCCCGCACCGGGGCACTCGTCGTCGTACAGGCCGTTCGCCGCCAGCGGCGAGATCTCCAGGAACGGGCTGCCGGGATCGAGCAGCGTGTCCACCCGATCGCGGGGCAGCAACTTGCCCCGGCTCACGTGCCGCTCCCGCGACTTCTCACTGCCGCCGCGCGCGGCCACGGCCAGCCGCGACTTCAGCTCGTCGACCAATTTCGTGTGCTCTGCCCGGTAGCCCTCCCGTGCAGTGGTTCCGCCCAGTGCCATCCTGCCGCCTTCTATTCTTGACGCCCGTGCCGAGTGAGTTAATGCTCGATAACTGAAACTAAGATAACTGTGATTAACTGAGTTGTCCAGACCACACCGCGGAAAAGAGCAAGGCGATGACTGCAGACGTCGACGGCACCGAGACCCCGATCACACGCCGCGAGCAGATGAAGGCGGACCGCCGGCGCCAGCTGCTCGACGCCGCCGCCCGGCTCATCGCCGAACGGGGCTTCCTCGGAGTACGCCTCGAGGACCTCGGCTCCGCGGCGGGAATCAGCGGCCCCGCCGTGTACCGGCACTTCCCCAACAAGGACGCCGTCCTCGTCGAACTGCTCGTCGGGATCAGCACCCGGCTGTTCGAAGGCGGGTCGCTCGTCGCCGCGGAGGCAAAATCCCCGGACGCGGCGCTGGAAGGTCTGATCGATTTCCATCTCGACTTCGCACTCGGGGAACCCGACCTCATTCGCATCCAGGACCGAGACCTGGAGAGCCTGCCCGCCGACGCGCGCCGGGAGGTCCGGCAGACGCAGCGGCGTTACGTGGAGATCTGGGTGAAGGTGCTGCTGCAGGTGGATTCGTCGCTGGACGAGACGGATGCCCGCACCAAGGCGCACGCCACGTTCGGGCTCATCAACTCGACCCCGCACAGCGCCGACCCCGCCACCCCGTCGCGCACCCGGAAAGTGCTGCGCGACATGACGTTCTCATGCCTGCGGCCCGTGAGTACTTCTTAACCGCGGGCGGTTGATAAGTACTCACGGGCCGCAAGGCACTACTCGGGTGGCTACACCCTGTTCTTGCTCGTCATCGCGGTGTACCCCAGCGTCAGCACGGCCGCCGCGGCAATGCTGATGACCCACCGGATCCAGTCGATCCCGCCGGTGTCGCCCTTGTCGAGGAGTCCCTCCCACACCCAGTACCCGATCAGCGCACCGATGATGCCGAGGACGACGGTGATGACCCACCCCATCGCCTGCTTTCCCGGAATCACGAGACGCGCCAGAACGCCGATGACCGCACCGAAGATGATGGTGCCGATGATGTTGCCGACCATGGCCCTTGTCCTCTCAACACGCAATTCATGGTGCGAGCGGAAGGTCACCGCTCATTTCGAACATAACCACCTGGACAGCCGCTCGACAGGGCTTCGGCAAATCGTTGCCAAAAGGTTCACGCGGTGGACCACCGCGAATCCCCGGTTCAGCGGATGCCCTGCCGCCGCAGCGCCACGGACACGGCCGCGGCCCGGGTGTCGACACCGAGCTTCGAGTAGATGTGGGCGAGGTGCGTCTTGACCGTCGCCTCGCTGATGAACAGGGCCTTGCCGAGTTCCTTGTTGGTCATCCCCTTGGCCAGCAGGGTCAGCAACTCGGCCTCCCGCGGCGTGAGGGCCTCTTCGGGTCGCTGCATCTGCTGGAGCAGCCGCGACGCGACGGGCGGCGACAGCACACTCTGGCCTGCCGCCGCTCCGCGGACGGCGGCGAAGATCTCCTGGGGCGTCGAATCCTTCAGGAGGTACCCGATGGCGCCGGCGTCGATGGCGCGGACGACGTCGGCATCCGTGTCGTACGTCGTGAACACCAGCACCGGCAGGTCCCGGTCGACCTGCCGGATCCGGCGGATCGCCTCCACCCCGTCGATGCCGGACCCGAGGGCCAGATCCATCGTCACGAGCCGCGGCCGGTGGGCGGTCACGGCGTCGACGGCCTCCTCCCCCGTGCCCGCCTCGGCGATCACCTCGATGTCCGGCTGGGAGTCGAGCAGCGCCCGCAGTCCCGCGCGCACGACCGCGTGATCGTCGACCAGCAGCACGGTCACGCTCGTCATCCCGCGGCTCCTCTCGCGCACGGTATCTGCGCGGCCACCACCGTGCCCTCGCCCGGTGCGCTCTCGACGGTGAACGTGCCGCCCAGTTGCTCGACGCGACTGCGCATCGCACGCAGGCCGTATCCGCCGCGGTCCGAGGGAGGTCCGGTGGGTGCAGGGTCGAAACCGGCGCCGTCGTCGTAGATGTCGAGTGCGACGGCGTCCGGAAGGTACGTCAGGGTGACACCGACGGTCTCGGCCCGTGCGTGCCGGGTGATGTTGGAAACCGCGCTCTGGGTGATCCGCAGCAGCGCGTGCGCCACCTCCGCAGGAATCGCGATCGGAGTGCCCACGATCCGGAGTTCCGCCCGCGGGTGGTGGGCACGCGCGGCGGCGAGCAGTGCCGCGTCGAGCGGCTGGGATTCCAGGTTGGGCGCTGCGAGATAGTGCACGAGACTGCGGGTTTCCGCCAGGTTCTCGCGCAGTGTTCCGGTCGCCACGCGGACGTCCTCGCGGGCCCGCGCCTCCGCCCGCGGATCTTCCTGCGCCCAGATCTGCTCGGCGGCTTCGAGCCGGAGGAGGCTGCTCGTCAGTCCCTGCGTCACGGTGTCGTGGATCTCGCGGGCCAGTCGTTCGCGTTCGGCGAGGACGCCCGCCTCCCGCTCGGTCTCGGCGAGCCGGGACCGCGTCTCTGCGACCTGACGGAGCAGCCGCACCCGCTCCCGGCCGTCCCGCTCGATCTGGCTGTACGCCATGACGATCAGCGCCCCGGTGCACAGCGGTCCCACCAGCACCGCCCACTCGGTGCGCCCGGAGAACGTGAAGAACGCCAGCGATGTGAGGACGGCGAGAACAGCCACGACGGGATACGCGATACGGCTCGGGTAAGCCCTCGTGCACAGGAAGAACATGGGAAACGCGCACCAGGCGAAACTCGGCGCGAGCCAGACGAGTACCGCCCACGTCGTCAGTACCGGCCACACCCAGGGTTCCCACGCACCGCCCCGCCGCGCCACCACCACGGTCGACGTGTACAGCGCGGCGAGCGCCGCGATCAACGCGACCACGACGACGAATTGCCCGCTGACACCGTGGTAGGTGAGGTACCGCGCCGTCGACGTCGCGAGGAGAACGTAGAAGGAGACATGGATGGCCGTACCGAGCGGGCCGCGCAGACTCTCGCCGGCCGCTCTGTCCACTCCGTCCACGGGTCCCGTCACGTCTGTGGATCCTACGGACGTGCGGCAGGTCGCGGATCCACCGTTCGGATGATCTGCCGCAGCCGGACGGATGAGTCCGGGAGCGCCGTCGGCCCGATGCGATCACCGGTGCCTGCGGGCCAGGCTGGTCACGTCAGCTCGTCACTTCCCCGAAAGGCCTTCCGATGCGCACCTTCCACCGCCTGCCCCGCATTCTGGCGATCACCGTCCCGCTGGCCGCGATCGTCGCGACCGCTGCGTGCGGCGCTTCCACGACGGACGAGGCGACGGCGGCGTCCACTCCGGTCGCGACGGCCGCCGCACCCGCCCCCGTCGACGGTGCGGACGGCCTGGTCAGCCAGAACCGTCTCGGTGTCGGGGCGGCGCAGACCGCCGCGCAGGCGGCGCTCGCGAAGTGCCAGGCCGACGGACTGGGCTTCGTCACCGTGTCGGTGGTCGACCGCAACGGCAACGTGCAGGCCATGTTGCGGGGCGACAATGCCGCGCAGCACACCGTGGAGGCGGCCCGGCAGAAGGCGTACACCGCCGCCGCGTTCGGCGCGAACACCAGCGACCTGAGCGAACGCGCCAAGGGCGACGGCGCGACGGTCGCCGACCTTCCCGGCACGTTGTTCCTCGCGGGCGGCGTGAGCGTGAAATCGGCGAGCGGGTCGATCGCGGGTATCGGCGTCGGCGGCGCCCCCGACGGAATGCGGGATCAGGCCTGCGCGGCCGCCGGTCTCGACGCGATCGCCGGCGCCGTCGGTTGAAGAGCCGCCCCCGTGTCGACACCCGAACTCGAGCATGCGCTGTTCGACGCCGTCGCCCGTGACGACGCGTCGGCGGTGCGCGCGCTGCTCGACGCCGGGGCCGACGTGAACGCGAAGAACGCCCGCGAGGACTCGGCGTTCCTGTATGCGGGCGCGGAGGGGCTGAACGAGATTCTCGCGCTCACCCTCGACCACGGCGCCGACGTGACCAGCACCAACCGGTTCGGCGGAACCGCGCTGATCCCGGCGGCCGAGCATGGCCACGTCGAGACCGTGCGGATGCTGATCGAGGCGGGTGTGCCGGTGAACCACGTCAACGATCCGGGCTGGACGGCACTGCTCGAGGCCGTGGTCTACGGCGACGGCTCCGCCCGCTACCAGGACGTCGTCCGACTGCTCCTCGACGCGGGCGCCGATCCGGCCATCGAGGACGCCGACGGCCGGACGGCACTGCAGCACGCGCAGCGACGCGGACAGGATGCCGTCGCGGCGCTACTGCGGACCGGGTGACGGGGGGCGGGTCAGGTGTGCCCTATCAGGTCGAGGGACTGCTCACGCATCTCGACCTTGCGCACCTTGCCCGTCACGGTCATCGGAAACTCGTCGACGACGTGCACGTACTTCGGGATCTTGTAGTGGGCCAGCTTGCCGGTGCAGAATTCGCGCACCTTCGCCGCGTCCAGGGGTTCGGTGTCTTCCTTCATCCGCACCCACACCATCAGTTCCTCGCCGTACTTCGCGTCCGGCACGCCGATCACCTGCGCGTCGAGGATGTCGGGATGGGTGTACAGGAACTCTTCGATCTCCCGGGGGTAGACGTTCTCGCCGCCGCGGATCACCATGTCCTTGATCCGCCCGGTGATCGCGACGTACCCGTCGGAATCCATCACACCGATGTCGCCGGTGTGCATCCACCGTCCGGCGTCGATCGCTTCCGCGCTCTTCTCCGGGTTGTTCCAGTACCCGAGCATCACCGAGTACCCGCGGGTGCACAGCTCCCCCGGCTCGCCCCGCGGAACGGTCAATCCTGTTGCCGGATCGACGATCTTGACCTCGAGATGTGGGCCGACCCGGCCTACGGTGGAGACCTTCTGGTCGATGGTGTCGTCCGCCCGCGTCTGCAGCGACACCGGCGACGTCTCGGTCATGCCGTAGCAGATGGAGACCTCGGCCATCCCCATCAGCTCGATGACGTGCTTCATCACCTCGACCGGGCAGGGCGATCCGGCCATGATCCCGGTCCGCAGACTGGACAGGTCGAAGGACTCGAAGTCGTGGTCGGCGAGTTCGGCGATGAACATCGTCGGCACCCCGTACAGCGACGTGCACTTCTCCGCCTCGACGGCCTGCAGCGTCGCCTTCGGATCGAACGAGGGACCCGGAATCACCATGGTCGCGCCGTGACTCGTGCACGCGAGGTTGCCCATGACCATGCCGAAGCAGTGGTAGAACGGCACGGGGATGCAGACGCGGTCGTTCTCGGTGTAGTGGCACAGCTCGCCGACGAAGTACCCGTTGTTGAGGATGTTGTGGTGGCTGAGCGTCGCCCCCTTCGGGAACCCGGTTGTCCCCGAGGTGTATTGGATGTTGATCGGGTCGTCGGGCGACAGCGCGGCCTGCGCCGCGGGCAGCCGGGCCGGATCCGCGGCATGCGCGGCCATGCCGTCCGACGCCAGCCTGCTCCATTCGGCACTCCCGAGCAGCACGACCATCTCGAGGTCGTCGCACTCGGGCCGGACCTCCTCGATCATCGCCGCGTAGTCCGACGACTTGAACTGCGGAGCCGACACGAGCAGCCGGACACCGGCCTGGTCGAGCACGTACTTCAATTCGTGCGCCCGGTAGGCGGGGTTGATGTTGACGAGGATCGCGCCGATCTTCGCGGTCGCGTACTGGATCAGCGTCCACTCCGGGCAGTTCGGCGCCCAGATTCCGACCCGGTCGCCCTTCGCGATGCCCCGCTTCAGCAAACCGGCCGCCACCGCGTCGACGTCCCGCTTCAGCTCGGCGTACGTCCACCGCCGACCCGACGGCCGGTCGACCAGGGCGTCACGATCGGCGTGGGCGGCCACGGTCCGATCGAAGTTGTCTCCGATGGTGTCGCCGAGCATCGGGGCGTCCCACACGCCGTGGGTGTAGCTGGGAAGCGGGGTCGTCATCACTCTTCCTCTCCAGGAGCCCGTTCGGGCGCCTACGGGACGGGCAGACCGGAAGGCCCTTCCGCGGTCGAACTTACTCTTGGTTGTTGTGATCCAGGGCATACTGCACGGCGAGGGGTGCCGGTAACTGTGCGAAGTCCGGACACCCCCGCCTGCGACGTCAGAGCGCGTCGTCTTTCGTTTCCACCAGGGCCTTCGTGCACAGCAGGCTCAACACACCGAGGACGGCGAGTAGCACGCCGATCGCGACGCTGCCGTACGCGGACGCCAGGGGCGCGGCGATCAGCGGCGGAACCGCGCCGCCGAGCACGCCGGCGAGGTTGTAGCCGAGGCCCGCGCCGGTGTAGCGGTACCGCGTCTGGAACATTTCCGGGAGCAGGGCGCCGCAGGGACCGTAGGCGATTCCGAAGATCGCGAGCGTCACCATCACACCGATCGTGAATGCGACGGGCGAACCGGTGTCCAGCAGCGGGAACAGCGCGAGCGCCCATACGACGGCCAGGCCGCAGGAGATCATGATGACCCGTCGGCGTCCGATCCGGTCCGAGTACAGCGCCGAGACGACGATGGTGAATCCGAAGACCACCGCCGAGGCGATCCCGACCGTCAGCACGAACGGGCGGCTGAACCCGAGGGTCTTGGTGCCGTAGCTGGTGAGGAACGCCGTGCCCATGTAGAAGAACGCGAACAGGGTGGCGAGCGCGCCTGCCGAGAGCAGGATCTCCTTGGTCTGGTAGCGCCAGGCGTCCATCAGTGGAAGGGTGCGCGGGGCCGCGTCGGCCCGGTCGGCCTGCTGCGCGGCGCGGAACACCGGGGTCTCCTCGATCGCCAGGCGCATGTAGAGACCGATGCCGACGAGGACGGCGCTGAACAGGAACGGAATCCGCCACCCGTAGTCGAGGAAGACCTCGTTGGTGTCGCCGAGCAGGGTGCCGGTGACGAGGAACGTGGCGCTGGAGAGGATGAAGGCCACCGCGGGCCCGAGTTGCGGGAACATCGCGTAGAGGCCGCGTTTGCCCGGGGGTGCGTATTCCGCCGTCAGCAGCGTGGCGCCCGCCCACTCGCCACCGACGGCGAATCCCTGCCCGAAACGCAGCAGCACCAACAGGATCGGGGCCGCGACGCCGATCGTCTCGGCGCCGGGCAGCAGGCCGATGAGGAAGGTCGAGACGCCCATCAGGATCAGCGTGGAGATCAGGGTCTTCTTCCGCCCGATCCGGTCACCGTAGTGGCCGAACAGCATCGCGCCCACCGGCCTGGCGACGAACGCGACGGCGAAGGTCGCGAAGGAGGCGACGGTGCCGGCGGTGGAGCCGAGGGCGGGAAAGAACACCGTGGGGAACACCAGCGCTGCGGCGGTGCCGTAGATGAAGAAGTCGTAGAACTCGATGGTCGTGCCGATGCCACTGGCAATGGCCACCTTGCGGACGCTGGTACCGCCCTGTCGCACCGGCGTGGGAGCGTGGGGGGCGCCCGCACCCGAGTTGGAGACTGTGGTCACTCGATTCCTCCGTGGTCCGTGGGGAACGCCCTGGTGGGCGTATCCCGGATGAGAGGAAAAGTAGTGATCCGGCTCACTGCGTCACCACCCCCGAATGGGGGGTGGTGACGCGGCTCACGTCATTCGGTGGCGCCGGACGCGCCGATCAGCTCCCTGCGCAGCTCGGTCCACACGGTGGCGTAGGAGTCGATCACGGGCTCCGAGATCCACTTCGTCTCCCCCGCAGCGACTTTCGCGAGGGCATCGGCGAACAGGTCCTGGTAGCGGGACAGCCGGGGCACGAACGCCGACAGGTCGTCGAACACGACCGACGCGCGGCGGTCCAGGTCGGCGAGCTGATCGGCGTCGGCCGTGTCGATCAGTCCGACGAACTCCTCGTGGAACGGCACGAAGCTCTCGTACACCTCGGCGATGGAGTCCTCGTCGATGGACACCCGCTCGGCGTCGAGCTGGTCCTCGAGCTCCGACAGCCCGGCGTCGGTGAGCGTGATCCGGCCGTCCGAGACCTCCTGCGCCTTGCCCTGGGTGAGCAGCGCGTCGTACGCGGCCTGCGCGGACGCGGCGCTCACACCGAGATGTTCGGCGAGTACCGCCGCGCTGACCTGCTCTTTCAACCGGACCGCCTGCAGCAGGGCCAATTCGTCCACATTGCCAGCGAAGGCCATAGATCTCTCCTCGTCACACCCCGTCCAGGGCGGTTCTCCGCAGGCCCGGTCGGACCTGCCGCCCTTTAGATAACACGACTACAGTTCGAGGATCTCCGAGGGGGCTGCCAGCGCATCCGCGCGGGAAGTGTCCTTCAGGTCCACTCCGGACCGGCCCAGTTTCCGGGCGCCGGACACGAGTCCCGCCACGACGCGGGCGGCGAGTTCGTAGCCGAGCCCCTCGGGTGGGTGGATGTTGGACACGCAGTTCCGGTCGGCGTCGGTGCGTCCGGGGCGCGGGAGGTGCGTGAGGTAGACGCCGACGCTGTCGGCCACCGACAGTCCCGGCCGCTCGCCGATCAGCAGGACGAGCGTCTGCACACCCAGGGCCTGCGCGATGTGGTCGCCGAGCGCCACCCGGGCCTGGGTCGCGATCACCGGCGGCGCCAGCGAGTACGTGCCGCCGAACTCGTCGACCAGCGCGGACAGCAGCGACACCCCGTGGTCGGTGAGCGCGCGGGGCGACAACCCGTCGGCGAGGACGAATCCCACCTCGGCCGTCCCCGCGGGGACACCGGACAGATCTGCCGGTGTGCGCCCCAGATCGGGCCGGCGCAGGTACTCGCTCCGATCCGACGCTTTGCTCGTCACGACCACCGGTCTGCCCAGGCCCACCGCCTCGACCTGTTCGGCCAGCGCCTGCGCGTCGAGCGGCTGGTGGACGGCGTCGCGGGCCGCGGCGTGCGCCGACCGGAACTCGAGGACGCGCTGCGTCGGCAGCGCGTCCCCGGTGCGGCCGAGTCCGATACGCGCCTGCGTCGTGGCTCGCAGTTCGGCCCAGAAGTCTTGTGCGACAGGATCGGTCATCGTGCCCCCGTCAGCGCTCGAAGCGGCGACGCCGCGGCGTCGACCGGCAGCACACGACCGGCGTCGTCGACCATCCCGAGACGGCGCATCCAGACCTCGAATTCCGGTGCCGGTCTGAGTCCGAGCACTTGACGTGCGTACAGCGCGTCGTGGAACGACAGACTCTGGTACCCGAGCATGACGTCGTCCGCTCCGGGCACCGCGATGACGAAGGCCGCGCCAGCCACACCGAGCAGGGTGAGCAGCGTGTCCATGTCGTCCTGATCGGCCTCGGCGTGGTTGGTGTAGCAGACGTCGACACCCATCGGCAGGCCCAGGAGTTTCCCGCAGAAATGGTCCTCGAGCCCGGCCCTGATGATCTGCTTGCCGTCGTACAGGTACTCGGGTCCGATGAAACCGACCACCGTGTTGATCAGTAGCGGTTCGAGGTCGCGGGCCACCGCGTACGCCCGGGTCTCGAGGGTCTGCTGGTCGACGGGCCTGCCTCCCGTGCCGAGGTGTGCCCCGGCGCTCAGGGCCGACCCCTGCCCGGTTTCCAGATACATCACGTTGTCGCCGACGGTGCCGCGTTTCAGCGACCGGCCTGCCTCGTTCGCCTGCCGCAGCAGCGAGATGTCGACGCCGAAACTGGAATTGGCGCCCTGCGTTCCGGCGATCGACTGGAACACGAGGTCGACGGGAACGCCGTCCTCGATCAGGCCCATCGTGGTGGTCACGTGCGACAGCACGCACGACTGCGCGGGAATGTCGAAGCGCTGACGGATGTCGTCGAGCAGGTGCAGCAGTTCCGCGGTGGCGTGCGGCGAATCGGTGGCCGGGTTGATGCCGATGACGGCGTCACCGCAGCCGAGCAGCAGTCCGTCGAGGGTGGCGGCGGCGATCCCGCGGGGGTCGTCGGTGGGGTGGTTGGGCTGCAGCCGGGTTCCCAGGTGGCCGGGCACGCCGAGCGTGGTCCGGAACCCCGCGGTGACGGTGACGGCCCGCGCGACCGCGATGAGGTCCTGGTTGCGCATGATCTTGCTGACCGCCGCGACCATCTCCGGGGTCAGCCCCGGCGCGACGCGGCGGAACGTCTCGGCTGCGCGGTCCCGCGCGGCGACGTCCAGCAGCCAGTCGCGCAGGCCGCCGACGGTGAGGTGGGAGATCTCGCCGAACGCGACCCGGTCGTGCGAGTCGATGATGAGCCTCGTGACCTCGTCGTCCTCGTAAGGCACCACGAGTTCGTTCAGGAACGTGCCGAGCGGGACATCGGCCAGCGCCCACTGCGCGGCGGCGCGTTCGGCGTCGGACGACGCCGCGCAGCCGGCGAGTTCGTCCCCGCTGCGCAGTGGTGTCGCCTTGGCCATGAGGTCCACGAGACCGTCGAACGTGTACCCGGTTCCCGCGACTCCGTGACTGTAGGTGGTCATTCCAATTCTTCCTCTGCCTTTGCAAGAACAGCAAACTCCTCGTCGGGCGAATTGGCAACGAGGTGATGGCGGCTGTACAGGCCGAAGTACGCCATGAAGGCCGCGAACGCGATCAGCGTCCACAGTGCGGCGACCGGATCGACGAGGAACGTGGCGATCACCGCGGCGGCCGCGATGACCAGCGCGAACGACGTGGTGGCGATGCCGCCGGGTGTGCGGTACGGCCGCTTCATCTCCGGCTCGCGCTTGCGGAGGACGATGTGGCTGACCATCATCAGCACGTAGCTGACGGCCGCGCCGAACACGGCCATGTTCAGCAGCATCGCGCCTTCCCCGGTGAGCGAGAGTACGAACCCGATGACACCCGGCACGATGAGTGCGAGCGTGGGGGCCTTCCGCGAGTTGGTGACCGACAGGTTCGTCGGCAGGTAACCGGCGCGGGACAGCGCGAACGTCTGCCGCGAGTAGGCGTACATGATCGAGAAGAAGCTGGCGACGAGGCCGGCCAGGCCGATGTAGTTGACGACCTTCGCCGCGGTTCCGTCACCGAGCGCCTCGACCAGCGGATTCCCGGACGTCGACAGGCTCTCGGCACCCAGTGCTCCCGTCGCGAGGAACAGGACCGTGGCCCCCGTGACGATGAGGACGAGCATGCTGATGATGATTCCGCGCGGTACATTCTTCTCCGGCTCGCGTGCCTCTTCGGCGGCCAGCGGCACGCCTTCGACGGCGAGGAAGAACCAGATGGCGAACGGGACGGCCGCCCAGATGCCGAAAGCGCCGAACGGCAGGAAACTCGATGCCCCCGCCGCATCCGTCGCGGCGATGTCGGTGAGGTTGCCCGCGTCGAACAGCCCGATCGCGGAGACCGCGAAGATCACGAGCCCGACGAGTGCGATCGCCGTGATGACGAACATGGCTTTGAGCGCCTCGCCGGCGCCGGTCAGGTGGATTCCGATGAAGATCGCGTAGACCGCCAGGTACACCCACCACCCGTCGGTGATGCCGAACAGGTTCAGTGATTCGACATAGCTGCCGATGAATGTCGCGATGGCGGCGGGCGCGATCGCATATTCGATGAGAATGGCCGTGCCGGTGGCGAATCCGCCCCACGGTCCGAGCGCCCGGCGGGCGAACGTGTAACCGCCGCCCGCGGCGGGCAGAGCGGAGGACATCTCGGCCATCCCGAGCACCATGGCCAGGTACATGCCCGCGATGACGACACCGGCGATCAGCAGTCCGCCGAATCCGCCCTCGGCGAGGCCGTTGTTCCATCCGGCGTAATCGCCGGAGATCACGTAGCTGACGCCGAGGCCTGCGAGCAGCACCCAGCCCGCCGAACCCTTACGGAGCGTGCGTTTTTCCAGATAACTGTTGTCTTCCGAGTGGAAATCGGCAGCATCGTGGTGTTTACCGGTTCCGGAATTCTTGGATGGTTCTACGAGTGACATTCCGTCCCCTACGTCGATCCGAATGTTGCCTCGCCGACGGCGCGCGAGAGCGGTGCCGAACGGCCGAGGCCAATGGTGAATGAGCTGTGTACACGTCGTGTCAGCAAAACGTGACCACGACGTAAAAACCGCGGTCGCAGTGAACTTCGGGCGCTAGGGGCCCGGGCGGCGAGCGGGCACGGGACATGCGTCGACGGCTTCGGCGACCACTTGCGGTTCGGGTGACGGTGCGGGCCTCCAGCCCTGCTCCCACCGCTCGCCCACGATGACGTCCTCCGCGGCGAGGCTGGTGTTCTCCTCCGGGGTGAAGGCACGCGCACGGCTGAGGAAGCGCATGCCTTCCGGGCTTTCGAGGCTGAAGCCCGAACCGCGACCGGGCACCACGTCGAGCACCAGCTGGGTATGCTTCCACGCCTCGAACTGCGAACCGGAGATCCACACGGGCACGGCGTCGGCACCCTCGGGCCGGGTGGACGGGGTCTCCCCCACGCCGAGACGCAGGTCGAGGACACCGAGCAGCACGTCGCGGTCACCGACGATGAATTCGCCGTCGGGATAGCACATCGGCGCGGACCCGTCGCAGCATCCGCCGGACTGATGCATCATCAGCGCCCCGTGGGTACCGCCGAGGCGGCGGAGAAGCTCCACCGCCCCGGCGGTTGCCTTCAGGCGCTGCGGCGCCCGGGCTGCGTCCATCAGAAGAAGCCCTGAGCCTTCTGGGCGTAGCTGACCAGCAGGTTCTTCGTCTGCTGGTAGTGCTCGAGCATCATCAGGTGGTTCTCGCGGCCGATGCCGGACTGCTTGTAGCCACCGAACGCGGCGTGCGCCGGGTACTGGTGGTACGTGTTGGTCCACACGCGGCCGGCCTGGATGTCGCGGCCCGCCCGGTAGGCGACGCCACCGTCGCGGGACCACACGCCGGCGCCGAGGCCGTACAGCGTGTCGTTCGCGATCTCGATGGCCTGGTCGTAGTCCTTGAACGACGTGACGGACACGACGGGACCGAAGATCTCCTCCTGGAAGATCCGCATCTTGTTCTGACCGGTGAAGATGGTCGGCTGCACGTAGTAGCCGCCGGACAGGTCGCCGCCGAGTTCGGCGCGCTCACCACCGGTGATCACCTTCGCGCCCTCGCCCTTGCCGATCTCGATGTACGACAGGATCTTCTCGAGCTGATCGTTGGAGGCCTGCGCGCCGATCATCGTGTCGGTGTCGAGCGGGTCGCCCTGGCGGACGGCCTTGGTGCGGATGGCCGCCATCGCGAGGAACTCGTCGAAGATGTCCTCCTGGATCAGCGACCGCGACGGGCAGGTGCACACCTCACCCTGGTTGAGGGCGAACATCGTGAAGCCCTCGAGCGCCTTGTCCTGGTAGTCGTCATTGGACGACAGCACATCGGAGAAGAAGATGTTGGGGCTCTTGCCGCCGAGTTCGAGGGTGACGGGGATCAAATTCTGCGACGCGTACTGCATGATGAGCCGGCCGGTGGTGGTCTCACCGGTGAACGCGATCTTCCGGATCCGCGGGCTCGAGGCCAGCGGCTTGCCCGCCTCGACACCGAAGCCGTTGACGATGTTCACCACACCGGCGGGCAGCAGGTCGCCGATGACGGAGATCAGGTGCAGGATCGACGCCGGGGTCTGCTCGGCGGGCTTGAGAACGACCGCGTTGCCTGCGGCGAGCGCGGGAGCGAGCTTCCACACGGCCATCAGGATCGGGAAGTTCCACGGGATGATCTGGCCGACGACGCCGAGCGGCTCGTGGAAGTGGTAGGCGACGGTGTCGGAGTCGATCTCCGACAGGGCGCCTTCCTGCGCGCGGATCGCGCCGGCGAAGTAGCGGAAGTGGTCGATCGCCAACGGAATGTCGGCGTTCAGGGTCTCGCGGATCGGCTTGCCGTTGTCCCAGGACTCGGCGAGCGCGATGGACTCGAGGTTCTCCTCGATGCGGTCCGCGATCTTGTTCAGGATGATGGCGCGCTCGGCCACCGACGTCTTGCCCCAGGCCGGAGCCGCGGCGTGGGCGGCGTCGAGAGCGAGTTCGATGTCCTCCGACGTCGACCGCGCGACCTCACAGAACGGCTGCCCGGTGACGGGGGTCGGATTCTCGAAGTACTGGCCCTTGACGGGCGCAACCCACTGGCCGCCGATCCAGTTGTCGTAACGCGATTGGAAGGACATGACGGCGTCGGGCGAACCCGGGCGGGCATACACGGTCATCGATAACTCCCTGGTGTCGTGAAACTCGGTGGAACTTTCTCGGTGTGACTCACAACACTAGGGACCGTACCGTTGCAACTACGTTGCGTACTGCTGATCGAACAGATCGATCCGCGACTTGACCTGGGAATACAACGGGGAACGCGGATCGAGTCCCGCGAGGTACGCCTCCCACGCGGCGACGTCCTCGCGGCCGTGGACGGACGTGGTCCACTTGGCGAGCAACCGCTGATCACCCTCCCGCAGCAACGCCGCCTGGACGCGGGCACGCAGTTCGCCGCGCAGGTCCTCGACGCCGGGGGCCTCCGACCCGGGAAGGACCGGACCCGAGTACACGTCGAGGGCGGCAGCGAGCTCACCGCGGTCCAGCGCCCCGCGCACCTGCCGGACGTCCGACGTCAATTCGGTGAGCAGCCGGTACGGCCGTGAACCGAGGTTCGCCGGACCGAAAACCTTGCGCAGGCGGGACATCTCGGCACGAATCGTGACAGCGTCGAGTTCGTTCTCGTCGAGCAGCACCGCAAGCCGGTCGGAACTGAGGCCCTCCGGGTGCTCCGCCAGGAGCAGCAGGATCTCCGCGTGCCGCTGCGAGAGCGGGACGCGTTCGACCCCGCGCACCAGAGCCGGTCGTCCCGACCCCAGCACCTCCAGTCGCAGCACCGTCTCGACCAGCGGCTGCGGTGAGCGCAGCAGGTGCAGCCGCAGTTCCGCCTCGGCGGCCGCGACGGTGGCCCGGATCAGCGACAGCACCTCGGGCACCGCGACCCGTGGTCCACCGGTGATGTCGATGGCGCCGACGATCAGCCCCGTCGCCGGGTCGTGGACGGGCGCCGCCGAACAACTCCAGTCGTGCACCGACCGGCTGAAGTGCTCGGCTCCGAAGATCTGCACGCAGTGGTCGAGCGCCAGTGCGGTGCCCGGGGCGTTGGTGCCGACGGTGTCTTCACTCCAGTCGGCGCCCTCGACGAAGTTCATCTCCAGTGCGCGGTCCTTGGCGGACGAATCGCCCTCGACCCACAGCAACTGGCCCTTCTCGTCGGTGATGGCCACGAGCAATCCGGTGTCGGCGGCGTCCTCGACGAGGAGTTTGCGGACCACGGGCCGGATGATCGACATCGGGTGGGACGCCCGGTACACGGCGAGATCCGCGGCCGCCAGGTCGACCGCGCGGGCGGATCCGTCCGGGCTCACACCCTTGCTCGTGCTGCGCATCCACGAATCGAGGATGACGGACCGCACCGAATTTCCGTCGCCTGCCTGGTCCCGGCCTGCGGGGGCGTGACGCTCGACGAACAACTGATGCGCCGACGACACCCTGCGCGCCAGCATCGCGACGTCGTCTCCCGGGCGCACGGCGACCCACGGATTGCCCCCTGTGGGCGGTTGACTGTGCATCGAACTCCTCCACGGCGTCTCTGCCTACTGTAACCCGGGTCACACGGCGCCGGGTTCCGCCCTCGTCACTGTCTCAGGAAGGTACTGACCCGCTCGGCGACCATGACCGCGGTGGCGTGCGGCCCACGGCTCGGGACCACCGGGAACACCGAGGTGTCCGCGATGGTCAGACCGTCCATGCCGCGGACGTTGCACCGCTTGTCCACCACCGCACCCGCGTCTGTGTGTCCGCCCATCCGGCAACTGCCGCACAGGTGCAGCGACGTCCCCAGGTGCGCGAGCACCGAGCGGTCGGACACCTCGCCGGACAGCGGCCGGACCAGCGGGCCGAGTTCCGGCGAGCGCAGCAGGTCCAGTGCGATGGCCTGCCCTTCGCGCAGCGCCCGGCGGTCGGCGGCCGATTGCGCGTACCGGTACTCGATCCGGGGACGGTCCCGGCGGTGCCTCGACGTGAGCCGAATGTCGCCCCGGCTCTCCGTCACCATGAGTCCGATCCCGAGAACCGGGTCGGGTTGCCCCGATCCGGGGACGAGCACGTCGAACGGCGCCGTGTACGGACGGATCTCGAGATCGCCGACGTTCAGTACCGTTTCGACGACCGGACTCGTGTCACTGCGACGGAGGGTGCCGCGGACTCGGTACGGCAGAGCGACTTCGGGGTGATCGCTGAAATCGGTGCCTACACCGGGCACGTCGAGGACGACGTCGATGCCGTTGTCCCTCAGATGTTCTGCCGGACCGATTCCCGAAAGCATCAGCAGCACCGGGGTTTCGACGGGACCCGCCGCCAGTACGACCCGGCCGGTGCGGACCGTGCGGCGGGCGCCGCCCGACTCGACCTCCACCCCCACCGTCTCGTTACCGGAGAACAGAATTCGCACGACGTCGGAGTTCGCCTCTACCGTCAGGTTGGGCCGCTCCGACGCCGGCAGCAGATACGCGACGGCGGTGCTGACCCGGCGGCCACCGTCGACGTTGAGCGGCACCGGGCCGATCCCGCCGGCGCCCGCTCCGTTCTTGTCGGGTTCCTCGGAATGTCCGGCGCCGAGGGCCGCGGCGCGGAACGCCGCGCTGATCTCGCTCAGCTGTTCCGCGGGCTGCCTGCGCACGGGCATCGGACCGGCGGTGCCGTGCCGGGAGTCGTCGAAGTCGGCGTCGCGCTCGAGTGCCCGGAAGGTGGGCAGCACGTTCTCGTACGACCACGACACGGGCCAGTGCCGGAAATCCGCTTCCGTCCCGCGGACGAAATAGGCGCCGTTGACGGCGCCCGACCCGCCGAGAACGCGACCGCGCACCATGGCCGAGGGCACGCTCGGCGCCAACTCCACGCCGTACGTCTGCGCGTATGCGCTGCCCGGGCCGACCGGCAGCGTCCGGTAGTCGAGGACGGGACAGTCGAGGGCCGACCGGTAACCGGGTCCGGACTCGAGGAGAAGGACCGATCGCCCCGGATCCTCGCTGAGCCGCGCGGCCACCACGCATCCACTCGAACCGCCGCCGACGACCACGACGTCGGCGGCGCGAATCGGATCGGTCACTACGACTTCAACCGGGGCTTCAATGCGTCGAAGTCGCGGGCGGCGACGGCGCCCTTCCAGAGCCCGGCACCGTACGCGACGTCGTCGAGCCGCTTGAACACCGTGTGCCGCACCGGTCCCAGCCCACCGGGCTCCCGGTGGGTGACCCAGTCGGCGACCCCCTCGGCGACGGCGATCGCGAGCGCGATCCGGCGAATCCGTTTCGAGAGCACTACCGCCAGCAGCGTGACGGGCCAGTAGTGACGGCACATCGCGGACGCCAACTGCCAGGCGCCACCGGCGAAGCCCTGGGCGGCGAGGATGGCGGCGATGCGGGTCGGCTGATCGAGTCCCGTGAACATGCGGCGCAGGCGCACCAGCATCATCGCGAGCGTGGCGACGGCGCCGAGCAGACCCAGCCGGGTGCAGGTGGCCGCGGCGATGCACGCGAAGAACGTCCACGGCGACATCGACAGCGGTGGGACCATGCCCGAATGCCTCGCCGCCAGGGGTGCCGCACCGGTGCCGTAGAACAGCTTGCGGTCGAACCACTTTCCGAACGTCACGCGATGGTCGTGCGCGACGTGGGCCACGGGCTCGTACCGCAGTCGCCAGCCGGACTCCTGGAGTCGCCAGCACAGGTCGACGTCCTCCGCCACGTGCATGGACTCGTCGAACCCGCCGAACTCGTCGAGCACCTCACGCCGGGCGATCATCGCGGCGCTCGGAACGTAGGACACCGGGCCGCCGGACTGGACCGCGGATTCCTTCCGCCCGAGGTCGAGGGAGGATCGGGCGTGCTCGTACCGCGCGAGCGTACTGGCCTCGGGTTCGAGCGCGACGATCCTCGGGGCGACCAGCGCGACCGCGGGATCGCTGAAGTGGCCGAGCATGACCTCGATCCACCCGGTGCGCGGCAGGACGTCGGAGTCGAGGAACGCCACGAACGGAGTTGCGGCGTAACGCAGACCGGTGTTGCGGGCCGCGGCAGGCCCCTTGGCCGTCTCGTGGCGCAGCACGGTGACGCGGCCGCCGCACCCGTTCCGCAGCGCGGGGGCGACGATCGGGACGTCGGAGCCGTCGTCGACGACGACCACCTCGAGTCCGCGGAGCGCGGCCAGCACCCGGTGCAGCCCGGACGCGTTGTTCTTCACCGGAATGACGACGGTGACGTCCTGCGGGGACGGCGTGCTCATGGGGCGCGGGTTGGCGACCCCCGAGTCGAGGAGCCGGCGGGCGACGACGGCGGACTGCGGATCGACGACCTCGAGGTAGCCGTCTCCGATCATGGCCGCCGCGGTGGGCGCCAGCTTCAGCATCCGGGTCGGCGAACCGCCGATGAGCACTCGGCCTCCGGAATATGCGCGTACCTTGGGGTCGATTCGGATCCCGAATCCATCGGGAAGTCGAGCTTGGCGCATCAGTCGATCGTATGCGGATCGGACAGCGCCGGCAGGGCATGCCGGAAATCAGCCGCAAGGATGTGCCGAAAATCCGCCCTCGGCAACTCGAGGGCGCCCGTGCGGGTCATTGGAGCCTCCCATCGGCGCCCGGTTCGCACCGGAGCCGTCCATCGGGGCCCGGTTCCCACCGGGCCAGTGCCTTGGTGACTGTGTGGACGAGCACGCCGAAGATCTGCGCCCCCTCCGCGGCCGTTGCACCCGTCGGGTCACCGAGCACCCCATTGGCCGACACGGCGACCATACCGCCTTCACGCAGTCTTGGCATCAACCTCGCGACAAGTTCCGTATTACCGGGCTCGGCCCTGGACAACCTCACTCGACCGGGTGAAAGGTGTAGCAACAAGGACGTTTCCGTACGTCCGGCATGGGCGTCGGCACCGGGGACTGCGCACGGCACCCAGGCCACGTCGCGGGCCTCGTATCGAAGCAAGGCGACAGCCTTGACCAATGCGGGTCCGTTTCCTCCGTGCCCGTTGACGAACAGCACGCGGTCCGCCCACCGGCACACGGACCTGCCGTATTCGACGAGCACCGTTTCGAGGGCCTCCGCCCCCAGCGAGACGGTCCCGGGAAACCCCTCGTGCTCACCGCTCGCGCCGTACGCGAGCGGGGGCGCGACGAGCACGTGCGGCAGCGCGCGGGACACGGCGTCAGCGATGGTGGTGTCGGTGTCGAGCGGCAGATGCGGTCCGTGCTGTTCGAGGGAGCCGACGGGCACCACGACCGTCGACACGTGGGACACGAGGTCGGGCCACACCGCGTCGTCGAGGTGTCCGGAATGGGGCATCCTCCGATGCTAGGCGACCGCGGATTCGACCCGGGCCGTGACTGCCTGCGTCAGAGCGCGAGCGCGACCCGCTCCCCCTCGATGACGGCGGAATGCGCGCGGCGCGGAGCCAGGGCGTCGCCGATGCGATGGACCTCGATGCCGCTGTCGGCCAGTTGTTTCCAGAGCTCGTCCTCCGATTGCTGGTGCGCTGACGACACCACCCAGTCGACAGTGAGCCGGCGGGACACGCCGGTCGGGTGGTGCAGGAGCGTGACGGCGATCCGGCCCCCGCCGGCGTCGTCGCACCCGGTCGGCACCACGTCCGTCACCTGCGTGATGCCCTTGCCGTGCGCCCGCCGATTCCATCCCTCGAGATCCAGTGTGATCCCGAGATCCTGGCCGACGATCATCCCCGGCGTGCAGATCGTGACGGCACACCCGGCGTCGGCGACGAATTCGGCGACGGACGTGCCCTGGTGGAATCCCAGTTCGTCGACCACCAGCACCGTCCCGGACGGATGCGCGCGACCCTCCAGCACGTCGCGCACATCGACCACCCGGTCCGACGCACCCGCCCAGCGCGGACGGTGCGGACGCGCTCCGGTCGCGAGCACCACCACGTCGGGACGTCCCTGCGCGAGCGCCTCGGCGGTCGCCTCGGTGCCGGTCCGCACGTCCACGCCGCGCCGGACGCACTCCGCTTCCAGGTCGACGACGAGATCGAGGAACTCGCGGCGCCCCGGGACGACGGCGGCCGTCCGCACCTGACCACCGAGGACGGTGTTGCGTTCGAACAGCGTCACCCGGTGTCCCCGCTGCGCGGCGGTCGCGGCGGCCTTCAGCCCGGCAGGTCCGCCGCCGACCACCACGACCCGTCTGCCGCGGACGGCGGGTTCGGGCAGCAGAACCGATTCCCTGCCCGCGCGCGGGTTGACGACGCAGCCGAGCCACCGGCCCAGACCCATGCGTCCGATGCATTCCTGATTGCACGCCAGGCACGATCGGATGGTTCCTTCTTCGCCGGCCAGTGCCTTCGCCGCGAAATCCGGGTCCGCGATCTGGCCGCGCACCACCCCGATCAGGTCGCAATGCCCCTCGTCGAGAGCCCGGTCGGCTTGATGCGGATCTGAGAACCGGCCGACACCGACCACCGGAAGTCCGACCCGTTGCCGGATGGCATTCGGAACGAACAGTGCGTACCCACGCGGGACGGCCATGGACGCCTCGATCATGTGCAGCGTCTCGGTGGCCATCCCGATGGACGTGTTGAGGTAGTCGACCCGCCCGTCCGCCTCCAGCAGAGCGGCCACCTCCACCGCCTCGTCGAGGTGTACGCCACCGTCGAACAGGTCCTCCCCCGCGAGCCTCACCCCGAGCGCGCGGTCCGGGCCGATCGCCGCGCGCACCGCTTCGACGACCTCGAGGAGGAACCGGGAACGGTTGGCCAGCGACCCGCCGTAGCGGTCCGTGCGCTGATTCGTGGCAGGGGCGAGGAAACTGCGCACCAGCGACGAGTGCGAGCACTGCAGTTCGATGCCGTCGAATCCGCCTCGGACACAGTGCTCGGCGACGCGCGCGTACCCGTCGACGAGGGCCCGGATCTCCCGCTGATCGACCGCCTTGGGGACTTCGCGGAACAGGGGGTCGGGGACGGCGCTCGGCGCCCACAGTGGCCGCCGCGAATACATGCTCGATCCCTGGCCGCCGTTGTGGTTGACCTGAGCGAGGATCGGGACTCCGTGTGCGTGGACCGCGTCGGTGATCCGCCGGTATCCCGGGACGACTTCCGGCCGGTAACCGGCGATCACCTTCTCGTACGGCCAGTCACCCGGGTGGGTGGCGTGCTCTTCGGAGATGATCAGGCCCGCACCGCCCTTCGCGCGCGCCGCATAGTAGGCGGCGTGCTGGGCAGTGGGGAGACCGTCGACGGCGTACCCCGTGAGGTGCGCCGAGAAGACCACCCGATTGCGCAGAGTCAGAGGTCCCAGGCGCAGCGGGGTGAACAGGTGGCGGTGCGCGGAGGTGCTCACACCTTGGTGTTGCCCATGTCGACGGCGACCTGACTGCCCGTGACCCGCTTCGACCCGTCACCGGCCAGCCACAGCACGGCGTCGGTGATGTCGTCGGTGTCGGCCAACGGGTGTTCGGTGAGGATGGTGCCGAAGCTCGACAGGTAGTGAGGGTGCTTCTCGAGAATCACGAGGCTGCCCGGATCGGTGCCCATCGGGGTCTTCACTCCGTACGGGTGAATGGAGTTGACCCGGATGTCGTACTCGCCCAGTTCCTTGGCCGCGGTCTGGGTGAGTCCCACGAGCCCGAACTTGGAGGCGGCGTAATTGGCCTGCCCCGGGAGCGGTTTGATGCCCGCGACGGAGCTGATCACGATGATCGACCCCCCGCGGCCACACTCGATCAGCGCCGGGACCGCAGCCTTCAGCGTCTTCCACGCGCCGGTGAGGTTGACGTCGATCAGCGTCTCCCACTGCTCGTCGGGCATCTCCCAGAAACGGTTCCAATTGCAGATCCCGGCGTTCGCGATCACGATGTCGAGACGGCCGAACTGTTCGACTCCCCTGTCGACGACAGCCTTCAGTTGCGCGCTGTCCCGCACATCCGCCTGCTCGGCGAGGATCTTGCCGCCCTCCGATTCCACGAGCCGCACCGTCTCGGCGAGGTCGTCCGCCGTCGCCGGTTCGTAGCTGTTGTACTCCGACACCGGCCCACAGATGTCAACGGCGATGATCGCCGCACCTTCGCGCGCCAGCCGCACCGCATGCGTTCGCCCCTGACCACGGGCAGCCCCGGTGATGAATGCGACCTTGTCGTCGAACTGTCCCATGAAATGTCCTATCTCTCGGTGACGAGGGTGAACGGATGGTGATCGAACTCGGACCGCAGGTGGGCGGTCGCGGCCAGCGCCTCGGTGCGGCCCTCGCGGACCGCCTCGAGCAGTGTGCGGGGGGCCACGCAGTCGCCGGCCCGCACCGCGTCCGGGCGGGTCGAGCCGAGCGTGTCCTCGGGGAGACGAGGCGAACAGTCGATGAGCACGGCGCACCGCACCACCGACTCCTCGGCGGTGTACCGGTTGCGCAACCGCATTCCGTCGCCGTCGATCGACACGATGCGGCTGTCGAGGTGCCGCGTCACACCGGCCCGTTGCAGGCGGGTGTTGGCGTCGGCGAGGTCGCCGGTCATACCGAGTCGCGAGCCGGCCACGGAATCCTGGGTCACGATGCTCACGTCCCGTCCCCGCGCCGCGAGCCATTCGGCGACCGCCACGCCGACCGGTCCGCCGACCGGGTCGAACACGACGTGGGGCCCCTCCGCAGGCACGTCACCGTCCCGCAGATCCGCGACGCCGAGACACCGGACACGTCCCCCGACGGGGAACGGCAGCGGCCGGGGCGTGCTGCCGGTCGCGAGGACCACCGTCACGCCGTCTCGTTCCGCGGCGTCGAGTTCGGCTTCGGACACCGTGGCGCCGAGACGGAATTCGACTCCGAGACCGCGGCATTCGTTCTCCAGCCAGTCGGTCAGCGCCCGGAGGTGCGGTGCCCCGACGGCGGCCCGCACCATTCCGCCGAGCCGTGCCGACGTCTCCGCCACGGTGACCCGGTGACCCCGCAGCGAAAGCACCCTCGCCGCCTCGAGCCCGGCCGGGCCACCACCGACCACCAGTGCCGTGCCGGCGGCCGCAGCGGCGTCCTCGGTGGGATCGACGGTCTCGTGCCCGGCAGTGGGATTTCCGACGCACGTGACGACGGGATTGCGGGGGTCGAGCACCTGGCACGTCTGGTTGCACAGGACGCACGGCCGCGGCACCGCACCGCGGCGAATCTTGACGACGAGATCGGGATCGGCGATCTGGGCACGCGTCATCTCGACGACGTCGGCGACACCGTCGCCGAGCGCCCGCCGGGCGTCGGCCGGATCGACGACGCTGCCCTGCAGAACGACCGGGACCGCGCCGGCGACCGCCGTGCGGATGCGGCGGCAGAGTTCGGTGTTGAACGCAGGTGGCCGGTGGAAGTCGGGGCGGTACGCGTTCGGCGACAGCGGCCCGCCCCGGACCACCACGAGCAGATCGAGTGCGCCGGCCAGGGCCCGTGCGTGTCCGGCGGCGATCGACGGCGTGATCCCCGCCCAGGACGTCTCCTCGTCGCAACTCAGGCGCAGCGACAGAACCCGGCCTGGTCCCAGCTCTTCGCGGACGGCGGTGAGGACCTCGCGCATGAGCCGGAGCGGGTCGGTGCCGTACTCGTCTTCGCGCACGTTGGTGAGGTCCGAAAGGAACTGCCGCAGCAGCGCTCTCGGCCCAGCATCGAGTTCGACACCGTCCACGTCCGCCGCGACGGCCGCGGCGGCCCCGGCCCGGAAGCCCTCGACGAGGCCGTCGATCTCCGCCCGCTCCATCTGCATCGGCATCTCACGGGAAACCACGTCGGCGATCCCCGACGGTCCCCACAGCACCGACTGCGAGTAGGCGCTCGACCCTTGCAGTCCGGTGTGCCCCAACCCGGCCAGCACCAGCGTGCCGTGCGGGCGGCAGGCCGCGACCACGTCCCGCCACCCGGCGACGCAGTCGGACGCCAGCGGAGCCCGCTCGTACGGCCAGTCGGAGGCATGGACCGACGCCACCTCGGTGACGACGATCCCCGCACCGCCCCGCGCCCGGCGCTCGTAATACGCGACGTGACGCGGCGACAGCGTTCTCCCGGCACCGAGATTGGTGGGGTGCGGACCCAGAAGCACCCTGGACCGGGCGTGGCGTCCGGCCAGGGTGATCGGGTCTGTCAGTTGCGCAGACATCTACGCCGTTCGTGGTTCAGGATTCGGCGCCGAGTACGCGAGCGAATCCGGGCGGGATCACGACGTCGGAGGGGGTGAGGTCGTGGATGTTCGAGTGGCCCAGCCCGAGCAGCGCCGAATCGATACCGCCACGCAGGACGTCGAGGACGTTCTCGACGCCGGCCTGACCGTTCGCCGAGAGGCCCCACAGGTACGCGCGGCCGATCATCACCGCCCGCGCGCCGAGCGCGACGGCCTTCACGACGTCGCTACCGCGGCGGATGCCGCCGTCGAGGAGCACCTCGACCTGGTCGCCCACGGCCTCCGCGATGGCGGGCAGCGCGCGGATCGGCGCCGGGGTGCCGTCGAGGTTGTTGCCACCGTGATTCGACACGGAGATCGCGGTGACGCCGGCGTCGACGGCCCGCTTGGCGTCGTCGACCCGCATGACGCCCTTGAGCATGAACGGCCCGCCCCACTGCTCACGCAGCCATGCGATGTCGTCCCACGTCGGCAGCGGCGTCTGCATCCACTCGCCGTAGGCACCGAAGAACGTCGGCGGTTCCTGACCGGGCTGCGCCAGGTTCGGGGTGGTCAGATCCGGGATCTTGCGGGTCTTCGCGAACTCGTACAACCACTTCGGCCGGGTGATTCCCTCCGGCGCGAACTGGAGCATCGCCTTCAGATCCATCTTCTCGGGGATGGCCGGGCTACCCCAGTCACGACCGTACGAGAACGACCAGTCGGTGGTGATGATCAGTCCGGTCGCCCCGGCGGCGCGGGCCCGTTCCATCCGCTGGATCAGCACCTCCCGGCTGCCGACCCAGTACATCTGGAAGAACGTCTGAGGGTTGGCCGCAGTGACGTCCTCGATCGACTTGCTCGCGAACGAGCTCAGACCGATCGCCGTTCCCCGTGCCGCCGCCGCACGCGCGACAGCGACCTCGCCGTCGGGATGCACGGCCTGCACACCGGTCGGGGAGATGATGACGGGCAGCGAAATCGGCTGTCCCATCACGGTCGTGGACAGCTCACGCTTGTCGGACAGCCCCACGACGTGCGGGGCGAACCCCAGTTCACCGAACGCCGCGATGTTGTCGTCGACCGTCACGCCCCGCTCGGACCCGGCGATCAGCGCCGCGTACACCGACTTCGGCAGGCGCTTCTTCGCGCGTCGCTGAGCCTCGGCCACCGTCTCGAAGAACGGATTCTTACCCATGGAAATACCTCTCGTACCCGGCAGACGTCGTTACGTCTGGTCCATGCCCGCAAGCGGATTCTCGTCACAAATCTTTGCCGGCGGACGCACCATCAGCGTCAACGGAACCGGCGCCCGCGGAGTCCGGCGCTGGCCGGTGCGGGAGTGGTCGACACTGGATTTCGGGATCTCCCCCGCGGCAGCCAACGCCAGTTCGCCGTTGCCGATCACACATTCGGGGTCCGGGCCGTCCATCGGCAGGCCGGTGAAGAACTTCGCGGCCATGCACCCGCCGCGGCAGGAGTCGTAATGGTTGCACTTGCTGCACGCACCGCCGGTCTGCGGCGACCGCAGCTCCTGGAAGAGCTCCGACGTCTGCCACACCTGCTGGAAACCGCCGTCCGCCACGATGTTTCCGGCGAGGAACTGGTCGTGGATCGCGAACGGGCACGCGTAGACGTCGCCGATCGGGTCGATCAGGCACACAACCCGTCCGGCACCACACAAGTTCAGGCCGGGCAACGCGTCGCCGTAGGCGGACAGGTGGAAGAAGGAGTCACCGGTGAGCACACCCTCGCCGTTGGCGACCAGCCAGTTGTACAGCTCCCGCTGCTGCGCCTGCGTCGGATGCAGTTCGTCCCACACGTCCGCGCCGCGCCCCGACGGTCGCAGCCGGGTGATGCGCAGGGTGGCGCCGTACTTGTCGGCCAGCGCCTTGAAATCGTCGAGCTGGGACACGTTGTGCCGGGTGACCACCACGGAGATCTTCGCGTCCTTGAAACCGGCCTCCGACAGATTCTCGAGCGCCCGCACCGCCATCGCGAACGAACCCGGACCACGGACGGCGTCGTTGACCTCGGCCGTCGCACCGTCGAGGGAGATCTGCACGTCCACGTAGTCGCTCGCCGCGAGCCGGGCGGCGACCTTCTTGTCGATCTTCACCCCGTTCGTGGAGAACTTCACCCCCACCTGGTGGGCGGTCGCGTAGTCGACCAGCTCCCAGAAGTCCGAGCGAACCGTCGGCTCACCGCCACCGATGTTCACGTAGAACACCTGCATACGCTGCAGTTCGTCGATGATCGACTTGCACTGCTCGGTGCTCAGCTCCCGCGGATCACGCCGGCCCGACGAGGACAGACAGTGCACACACGACAGGTTGCACGCGTAGGTCAACTCCCAGGTCAGGCAGATCGGGGCGTCGAGACCGAGTTCGAACTGGTCGACGAGGCGGCCGACCGGGGCGGAAGGCCTTTCGAGCATGGAGGTCATGGGCTGTGTCCTCTGGTACGGGGGAAGAGAGCTGGTCAGGCGGGGACGATCATGTGCGACTCGGCCAACGTGCCGAGCGCTCGCGCGTACTGCGCCGCGGCGTCGTCCCCGATACCCTGCGCCCGCAGTGCGGACCGGGCGTCGGCGTGTGAGGGAAGCGATTCGACCACCGCGACGATCGTGCGGTTCTTCAGGAACGACAGCTTGCGGGTCCCGAAGTGGTAGAGCAGCGCCCCGAAAGGTTCGGGACGCAGCGCCACCTGCGGATGAAGCTTCCAGCCCACATCGAGATCGATACCGGCGTTGCCGGTCACTGAAGCAGATGCTGGAGCGGACATGATCAGTACACGCCGCACATGCCGTCGATCGAGACCTCTTCCACCAGGGATTCCTCGACCAAGTCGTTTTCCAGCACGTTGTTGTCGCGATCCGACATGATTTCCTCCTACTGTTCGGTGATACGGCGCGAGCCGGAGGGATGTTCCCCGTCATAGGTGACCATTCCTGTGACTCGCCTCACCACTGTAATGGCATCGAGTGCAGAATGACAGCTCGGGAGGGAACGAAAGTTGAGAAGTCGTCGAAAACCATCCAGTCGGATAGGGCGACGCCCGTCCACGACGCAGGATCGGATCAGCACCGTCGGGATCGAGTTGTTCACGGAACAGGGGTTCGACGCCACCAGCGTCGACGAAGTCGCCGAAGCGTCCGGCATCGCCCGCCGCACCCTGTTCCGCTACTTCCCGTCCAAGAACGCGATCCCGTGGGGCGACTTCGACGCCCATCTCGCCGAGATGCGCGCCCAACTCGCCGCGCAACCCGGCGACATCCCGATCGTCGACGGACTCACCGCAGCACTCCTGCAGTTCAACGCGTTTCCCGAGAGCGAGGAAGTCAACCACCGCAAACGCATGGGACTGATCCTGCGCGTGCCCGCGCTGCAGGCGTATTCGGTGGTGATGTACGAAGGGTGGCGCAACGTCATCGCCGAGTACGTCGCGAGCCGGCTCGGAATCTCCCCGACCGACCACGTTCCGCGGACCGTCGGCTATCTTCTACTCGGCGTTGCGATGTCGGCGTACGAACAATGGCTCGACGACGATTCGCTCGAACTGCACGAACTACTCGCCAGCGGAATGCAATCGCTCTACGATGGGCTGAGTTCCCTCGGCGAGCCCGACACCCGGACCTGACCCACTCCCGCCATCACCTCTCGGCAAGGTTGCTTCGAATGACTTCCACTTTCGACACACCCGCGTTCGACTCTCTCGCTCCGTGTGAACCCGGGCTGTGGTCACACGGGCACGTCACGGTCGAGCGGGTCGCGGACGGGCCGCTCACCCTCACCCGAGACGGCGACCGGTTGCGAGTCACGCACGCCCTGACGCCCGCGGATCTGAGTGAGAGACTCGTCGCCTCGGTCACCGCGTCCATCGAGGACGCCGACTTCGGTCAGGGCGAGTTCGAATCGACCATGGTCGGACTGGTGCGCTCCACGGTCGACGGTGCACTCGACGCGTGGACCGTCTACTACCGCAACTCCCTGAACGAACTGCTCGACGGCACCGCCGACTTCGCACCGATTCACGAGAAGGCGGAACAACTGGTTCGCGGCTCCGTCCTCGACCTCGGGTCGTGCTTCGGCTTCCTCCCGCTGCGACTCGCCCGCGCCGGTCGGTCCGTCACGGCAACCGACATCCTCCCCGGCACCATGACCCTCCTCGACGCCGTGGCACCGGAACTCGGACTCGAACTGCGCACCCTCGTGTGCGACGCCGCGCACGTGCCGGTCCCCGACGACAGCGCAGACACCGTCACCGCCATCCACCTCCTCGAGCACGTCGACGAAAACATCGGCGCCGCAGTGATATCCGAGTCCCTCCGGGTCGCCCGCGAGCGGGTTGTCGTCGCCGTCCCCTACGAGGACGAGGCAACGGCCTGCCACGGGCACATCCGCACCTTCGACACCCCGTCGCTCACCGAACTCGGCGAATCGACGGGACGCCCGTTCAAGGTGTTCGAGCACCACGGCGGCTGGCTCGTCATCGACTGCTGATCTCCTCATGACGCTCGGAGGTGTGCGATGAGGATCGCCTCGATCTCCGACCGCCGCGCCGCGGACGGCAATCGTGGGGCCACGGACCGGTAGTGGTGCCCGGTCGGGGTGCGGAGATCGAGAACGTGACGGCGATCGGGCCGACGCACCGGGCGGGCCGTCCAGCCGTCGCCCTCCTTCGCGCAATTGCACGCCGCACACAACCCCGCCCCGTTATGAGCCGTGGTGGCACCCTTGCTGCGGCGCGAGAGAATGTGATCATGATGGCGGATCGGGGCATCACACCACGGGGTGCGGCACGTCCGATCCCGCAGATCGATCAACTTTCGCAAGCTCTTCGGGAACGTCCGCGACTGCGACTGCATCGCCGTCAACGACCCCGACACCGGGCACGAGTACACGTTTCGTAAGGTCACCGCGGTATCACCATCAAGGGCGTCGGCGACCAGTTGCCGGGCGATCCCCGCCGGCACCGGCCCGAACCCCTGAAGCTGCGCCGCCTCACCCTCACCCGCCAACATGGTCTCGTCGGAGATCACCAGATTCACCGCGACCGGCACACCATCGGCGACCGAGGCCCCGGTGCCGCGGTCGAACAACAAGTCCGCCATCAGCTGATTCCGGGTCCGGCCACCACCCTCCCCGGTCGCGATCAGGCTGTCCGCATCCCTACCCAGCGTCGCCTGCAAACACACTGCCTGTTCCACCGGCAGCAGCACACTCAGGTACGCCATCGAATCCGGCGCCGGCCGCGTCGTCACCCGCCGCTCCGAGACGGCCTTGCGATGCCGCCGGACGACCGCGGCCGCGTCGAGTTCCACCGCGAGGGCCTTCGCCTTCGCGACCAGCCCGCGGTCCCCGACCCCGTCGAGAACAGCCGGGTCCGAACACAACCGGCGATCCACCACCGCCCGATCCTGAGCCGACAGACACGCCGTCTCCCGCACCAGCAGGGTCGCCCGCCATTCGTTCAACCGCCCCGACCGCAACAACGCCAACGTGTGCGGCATCTCGTGCACCAGCGCCTGCGCGAACCCCAGATGCCTACCACCACGGTTCGGGGACTCCCTGCGCGCCAACGCAATCTGCGACCCGATACCCCGACCCCACTCCGCCCGCGGCAACCCCCGAACCTTCCGATCCTCCCGCACACAGGTGGCGACATCGGCGGTCACCACCGCCTGCACCGCACACCCCACCGACTTCAACGACTCCACCGCATCGAGCCACTCGATCCCCACCCCCGCATCACCACACGGCCCGACACACCGCAACCGCGCCGTGAACGCCCGCAACTCCTCCAGATCCGGTGCCACCACATCCCCCACGACCAGCCCTCCCCCGAGGTTGTTCGAAACTTTGTTCGACTCTAGCAGTCGACCACGCCTCGCACAATCGTCGCGCGCGGCGTCGTGCTCTCAGTGGCGTCCGAGTGGGATGACGAGTGGGATGCCGGTGTCGAACCAATAGCGGTGGAGCGCTGTGATCTTGGCTCGGAAGGGTAGGCAAACGGAGCATCACGACGTACACCTTGCCGTGGCGCCGGATCGCAGATCCCCAACACCCGGTCGCTAGGAATTCGTGAGGTCTCGCCGCCGGAACAGCAACACTCCGACCGCACCCACCACGACGGCGATCACCGCGAGCGAGATCAGCGGAGCGGCCGTGACTTCCGCGGCCGGCAGTGCGGGGACGTGAGTAAACGGCGACAGGTCGCGGACCATCTGCGGCAGCCCGAGCAGCGATCCGAGGTATCCGAAGATCAGGCAGAGCGCGAGCACGCCCCAGGACAACCCGGCCGACCAGGCGGGCACGCCGCCGAACGCCAGCACCGCCAATGCTGCGACCACCCCGATCGCCGGCACGAAGACGAGGGCCGCACCCGCGAGGCTCACGACCTTCCCCGGCACGTCGTCGGTGACGAGCCCGTACGCGAGGCCGGTCGCCGCGCCGGTCAGAACCTGCAGGACGACAATGCCCGTCGTGACCAGCCCGACGTGCGCCAGCATCCACCGGGGACGCGAGACCGCCGTCGCGAGAACGGGTTCGAGCCGTCCTGCCGTTTCCTCACCGCGCATCCGGAGCAGCGCCTGCACGGCGTAGCCGGCCACCGCGATCGCCATCATCCCGAAGATGGCGGCGAAGTAGGCGTCGACCATGTCGGTGGTGCCGCCACCGAGTTGTTCCATCATGTCGGCGACCTGCTGCCCCTCGCCGAGGAAGTCGTCGATCTGGTCGGCGATCGCGCCGTACACGACGGCGAGCACGGCGATCCCGAATGCCCACCAGAACAGGATCGCCCGTTGCATGCGCCACGCCGATCCGATCGCCGTCGGCAGCGAGCGGGACGCGCGGGCAGGGCCGGGGCGGGTCGGCACGAGACCGGAGCCGACGTCCCTGCGTTCGGTGAGTGCGAACCCGACGGAACCGACCACCATCGCGAAAACGGCGGGCAACGCCAGCACCCACCACGCGTTGTCGTCGTAGGGGCGGATCTGTTCGGCCCAGCCGATCGGTGACAGCCACGTCGGCCAGCCACTGACGACGCGGGTGCCGTTTTCCGTCACCGTGCCCGTCATGTCGCCGACGGCGCGCAGCAGAAATGCGATGCCCAGGGCGGCCCCGGCCAGTCCGTTGGCGGTGCGGGCACTGTCCGTCACCTGCGCGGTCACCGCGGCGATCGCCGCGAACGCGATGCCGGCACCCGCGATCGCCGCGCCGAGCGCCACCGACCCGTCCAGCGGCAGCCCCGCCGCCACCAGCACCACCACGTTGAGCAGAGAGAGGATCAGGTTGGCGCCGACCGCGACGACCAGCGCGGCGGTGAGCAGCGCCTTCCGGCCCACGACGGCCGCCTCGACGAGTTCGGCGCGGCCGGTCTCCTCGTTCTGACGGGTGTGCCGCACCACCAGCAGGGTGGTCATCAGGCAAGCCGCCAGCGACATCGGCATGACGATCTGGCAGGCGAGCACGGCGCCGGCGCTGTACCCCGACACGAGACCGTTGGTGGCCAGCGCGACCGGCGACGCCGCAGTGGCCATCGCGAAACTGCGCAGATCGGGTTCCGTCGGATACAGGCCGAGCACACTGGACGCCGAGAATGCCTGCAGTGCCGCGAGAGCGAGCAACCACACCGGAAGCTGGATGCGGTCGCGGCGCAGGGCGAGCCGGACGAGCCGTGGGGTTCCCGCGTACTGGCCGCGCCCGGTGGCCTCCGGCGCCGTCACGGTGCTCATCGCGTCCGTGTCCCGGATTCGGCTCGCCGGTGGTTCTCGCCCTCCCGGGCCAGTTCGTCCCCGTAATGGCGCAGGAACAACTCTTCCAGTGTCGGTGGCGTCGACGTCAGCGACGCAACCCCGAACGACAGCAGGTGGCGCAGCACGCCCTCGATCGCACTGGTGTCCGCCTCGCACCGGGTGTGCAGGCCGTCGACGCGTACATCGTGCACGCCCTCGACGGCGTCCAATCCCGTCACCGGACGCTGCGTCTCGGCGGTGATCGACGTGCGCGTGAGGTGACGCAGTTCCGCGAGCGTGCCGGTCTCCACGGTGCGGCCCTCACGGATGATGCTCACCCGGTCGCACAGCGCCTCGACCTCCGCGAGGATGTGACTCGACAACAGGACCGTCCTCCCTGCGTCGGACATCTCCTCGACGCAATCCTGGAACACCGACTCCATCAACGGATCCAGCCCCGACGTCGGTTCGTCGAGGACGTACAGTTCGACGTCCGATGCGAACGCGGCCACCAGCGCCACCTTCTGCCGGTTGCCCTTCGAGTACGTCCGCGCCTTCTTCGTCGGATCGAGTTCGAACCGCTCGAGCAGTTCCGCGCGCCGGGGCTCGTCCAGCCCGCCACGCAACCCGGCGAGGAGGTCGATCGCCTCACCGCCGGTGAGGTTGGGCCACAGGTTCACGTCTCCGGGTACGTAGGCGAGCCGCCGGTGCAACGCCACCGAGTCGTGCCACGGGTCGCCGCCCAGGAGGGTGGCGGTGCCCGAATCGGCGCGCAGCAGGCCGAGCAGTACCCGGATGGTCGTCGACTTGCCGGACCCGTTGGGCCCGAGGAATCCGTGCACCTGCCCCGTTCCCACCTCGAGGTCGAGGCCGTCGAGTGCGCGGGTCGGACCGAACGTCTTGACGAGATTCTCCACCGAGATCGCAGCCATGGTGGGGACGCTACGCCGGTTCGCGGGTGGTCACGACGGGTTTCCGCGGTCGCGGCCGCGGCGGTGCCGGATCAGATCAGACCGAGCTTCCCTGCCTCGTAAACGGCCTCGGCGCGCCGGCCGACGTCGAGTTTGCGCATGATGTTGCTGACGTGGAATTTCACCGTCGTGGCCGAGATGAACAGCCTCTCCCCGATTTTCGCGTTCGACAACCCCTTGGCCAGGAGTTGCAGGACCTCGAGTTCGCGCTCGGTGAGCCCTTCGCGTGGTGTCGTCTGACCGTTGAGCGAGCGGATCACCGCGGAGGCGCTGCGGGAGTCGAAGGCACTCTCGCCGCGGGACACGGCGCGGATGGCACGCACCAGTTCGGTGGTGTCGACGTCCTTGACGACGTATCCACGGGCGCCGGCGTGAATGGCGCGGACGACGAGTTGTTCGTCGAGGAACGTGGTGAGCACGAGCAACCCCATCGTGCCGTCCGCGGCGGACAGCTGCGCGCACAGCGCCAGCCCCTCGTAGTCGGAGGCCGCCGACAGTTTCAGATCCATCAGCACGACGTCGGGGGCGACGTCACCGACGACGGCCAGCGCCTCCTGACTGGACGAGGCCTCGCCGACCACCTCGAGATCCGGTTCCCGTTCGAGAACGGAGCGCAGGCCCTGCCGGAGAATCGCGTGGTCGTCGACGAGCACGAGCTTCACCACCGACGTGGGGCGGGCGGACCCGGTCTGGTCACGCACCGAGGTTCGTAGGGTCATCGGTCCACCTCACTGTCGGAATGTAACGGGATGCGGGCAGCCACCCGGACTCCGCCGATCCTGGCCCGCGCCACCTCGAGTGTCCCGCCCAACTCCGCTGCCCGGGCCTGCATGTTCGCCAACCCGCGGTGGTGCCCGTCGAGGTCGTTGTTCGCCGCCATCCGCAGCATCAGGCGCATCCGCTTGGGGTCTCCGTTCCCGTCGTCGGCCACGGAGAGCAGTACCGAATCGGCCGCGTACGTCAGCCGCAGGACGGCGCGCGTCGCGTTGGCGTGGACGGCCGCGTTGAACAGCGCCTCGCCGGCGATCCGCAGCAGCGCGTGTTCCCGTTCACTGGACAGCTCGGCGGGTGTGCCGCCGACACGGACGGTGACCGCGAGTTCGTCGGGCATGTGCACCACCCCGAGTTGTTCGAGCATCTCGGGAAGCGACGTCCGGTCGGAACCGCCGGAGTGATTGAGCGCGTAGATGGCCGAACGCAACTGCTCCACCGCGCGACGCGTCAATTCTTTCGCGAGATCGAGCCTCTCGCTGCGCTCCTCGTCCGGGACGCCGCTCCGGCACACCTCGATCTGCATGCCCGCCGACAGCACCGCCTGCGTGACGCTGTCGTGGAGTTCGCGGGCGATCCGGTGCCGTTCCTCGTCGAGCACCTGGTGCCGGTGGGCCGCCCCGAGTTGTCGCTGGGTGGCTTCGAGTTCGGCGTTGCGCACCGCGAGGTCGGACGCGGTGCGGCGGGCCTCCGAGTACGCGTGCTCGGCCCGCTCGAGCAGCAGTTGGCCGCGCTGGTACAGCGCCGAATTCTGCAGTGCCACGGCGGTCTGACTCGCCAGGATGCTGAGGACCGCGCCGTCGGTGGTGTCGAGGGTGCGGTGCTCACCCGTCCAGGCCGCGAACGCTCCCACGACACCGCCTTCGAGGACGATCGGCACGAACGCGTGGTGCGCGTCGATGACGGGAGCGCCGCCGGTGCGCGCGGACCGGATGTCGGCCAGGCACGTCACCACCTCGTCCGGCAGCGGTGGGCCCTCGACGTTGTCGACGAGGAACGGCGTCGCGTCCGGCCCCAGCACCAGCCGGCGCGGGCCTGCGTCGGGCAGCATGCCGTCGGCGAGGGCGAATGCGATCCACCGCGCGTCCAGGTGCGCCCGTGCCGCCTCGGCGACGGCGCAGATGAGCGTTTCGGGCCCTTCGACGGTGCGGACGAGGGCCCGCGAGATGAGTTCGAGTGCGTGGACGACACGTTCGAGGCGTTCCGCGGCGCCACGGTACTGGGGGTAGAACGTCGGTTTGCCGGACCGCAGTCCGGTGAGCGTCGACAGGTCCGGGGCGTTCATCTGCTCACAGCGCCGTCCGGAACAGTGCCACCATCTGTTCCTGCGTCGCCGTGCGCGGGTTGGTGGACATGCACGCGTCGCGGAGCGCGAACTCGGCCAGCCGGGACAGATCGGTTTCGCGAACACCCAACTGTCCCAGACCTTTCGGAACCCCGACCTCCCGGGCGAGGCGTTCGACCCGGTCTGCCACGGCCAGGGCGGCTTCCTCGGGTGTTCCGCGGCGTTCCTCGAGACCGAGGGCGGCGGCGATGGCGACGAAGGGTGTGGCGTCGTCGGTGGCGTTGAACCGGATCACGTGCGGGAGCAGGATGCCGTTGATGACTCCGTGCGGCAGGTCGAGCAATCCCCCGACCTGATGGCTCATCGCGTGCGCGGCACCGAGGATGGCGTTGGTGAACGCGAGGCCGGCCTCGAGGCTGGCCTGCGCCATGACGGCCCGCGATTCCATCTCCATCGGTTCCTCGATGGTGCGGACGAGGGTGTCGGTGACCAGCCCGACCGCCCGGAGCGCATGGTGGTCGGTGAGCGGGTTGTGGGCCAGCGACACGAACGCCTCGATGCCGTGGGTGAGGGCGTCGAGTCCGGTCGCGGCGTTGAGCCACTCCGGCATGGTAGTGAGCAGCCGAGGGTCGATGACGGTCACGTCCGGGACGAGCGCGCGGCCGATGATGGTGATCTTGGTGCCCCGCCTCGTGTCGGTGACGATGCAGAACTGCGACACGTCGGCGCCCGTGCCCGACGTCGACGGCACCATCACCAGCGGCGGGATCGGACTGGTCGCCTGGTCCACGCCCTCGTAGTCGAGGATGTTGCCCCCGTTCGCGGCGAGCACCGCGATGCCCTTCGTCGCGTCGATGACCGAGCCGCCGCCGAGGGCGACCAGAACGTCGCATTCGCCCTCGCGGTACGCGTCGTGTCCGGCCGCGATCTCGTGGTCCTTGGGGTTGGGTGTCAACGCACTCCACACGACCGGGGTGAGGCCCTGTTCGCGGAGCTGACCCTCGAGTTCCGACGCCCAGCCCGCTTCGATCAGACCCGGATCGGTGACGAGCATCGGCCGTGCCCCGCCGAGGCGCAGGACCGCGTGCGCGGCCTCGACCATCGACCCGATACCGAACACGATCTCGGGTGCGTGGAATTTCACCAGCCTGCCGGGGGCGGTGGTGCGGGTGGACGGATAGGACACGGACAAGTCGACACTCCTCCCGACACCTGTGTGCATGTGATCCAGATTACAAGACCTTGGACTCGACCCTACGGACCGGGAGAGGGCTTCACACCCACCGAAGGACAGGCACGGTACCTACCCGATCGGGTAGGTACTCACCGCAGCGCGTGTCCCAGTTCGGCGGCGCGGGACATCAGCTGCGCGGCATCGCGCGCGACGACGACGCGGTCGCAGATCTCCGCGTACTCCGGCATCGCGCACGACGCCTGGTTCCAGTACCGCTCGGGTTCCGGCGTGATCCAGGCCAGCCGGTGCACCTTGCGTCGCAGTTCGGCGAACTCGTCGACGCCCGGCGGCAGTCCGTTGCACCGCCCGTCGCCGACGACGATCACCGAGGTGCGGGTGTTCACGTCGGTGCCGAACTCGGTCAGGACGTCGGAGAAGACCCGACCGTAGTCGCTGCTCGCCTCCAGATCGATGCGCGGGTCGGCGAGCACCGAGGCCAGCGCGTCGTCGTCGGTGCCGGCGAGGAGAGTGTCCGTGACGTCGACGGGCCGGTCCACGAACGCCAGCACCTGACAGCGGCTCGCCCGGCGGTGCATGGCCTGCGCCAGCCGGAGCGTGAACGCGGTGACGGGGCGCACCGACAGCGACACGTCCGCGAGGATCAGCACCCGCACCCGGTCCGGCCGCGGCGCCTTCACCATCAGGTGGAACGGGACGCCTTCGGTGCGCAGGCTCGCGCGGACCGTGCGGCGCATGTCGAGGCGGCCCCGGGCCAGTTCGCGCGGGCGGGGACGTGACGGCCCGCGCATCCGCCGAAGCACCTCGTAGCACGCCTGATTCACCTCGGCGCGCGACGTGGCCGCCACCGGACCGCTCGCGGTCACCGGTGCATCTGCGGGTCCGGCAGACAGGTCCCGGGCGTCCGCCAGCGCACCGACGAACGCCTCCACCGCCTCCGCCAACCGGTTCAGCTGGGCCGCGCTGAGGGGTTCGGCCCCGCCGGAATCGGCGTAGACCTTGCTCGGGTCGTAGGCGTCGAGCCACGCGAGAATCGACTCCGGATCGTCCCAGGACAGCGATCCGACGACGGCTCCGCTCGTCGACGACGCCAGGTCACCGACGGCGGTACTCGCCGCACGCTCGACCTCGACCGTGTACGTGACACCGCGGCGTCCGGACTCGGCCTCCGAATCGACGGACAGGTCTGCGTCGCTCGACGTCATGCTGACGTCGTCGTCGTCCTTGTGGGGATTGAACCCCTTCTGCGCCTCGGGGGTGTCGAAGTGATCGCCCACCTCGGCGGCGCGCTCGTTGTACTCCGCGTACCGGGCGGTCTCCGCGTTGTCCGCCACCTCCAGCGCGGACGGCAGGCCCTCCGCGAACTCGGCCCGGGACGGCGGCCTCGCGCCGGGGGCCGCGTCGGCGACCGACCCGAAGAACACGTCGAAGGCACGGTCGAAACCCTGCTGTTCGTACGTGTACTTCGCGCACACCGCGCGCAGCGACGCCCGCAGGGTGGCCGTGTCCCGGCCCTCGACCAGCCCGAAGACCCGGCGAACCTCGATGACCTCGGCGGGGGACGCGGCGACGCCGTAGCGGCGCAACACCTTTCCGAACGCCGCCGCCAGCACGTCGAGGAGTTGCGAGGGAAGGGACGGGGAGGGATCGGGGGCCGGGTGGAGCATCGTCAGCGCCTGCCCTGGCGGCCCGCGCCGATGCCGCCGCGGTCGCGGCCACCGTGTCCGCGGAACACGGCGGTGGTCGTGTTGGCCGGCCGCGATGCGACCGTCACCCGTTCCGCGGGCCCGGCCGGAGCGGTGTCCGCGTCGTCCGGCGAGAGCGGCTGTTCGCCGGACAGCCGGGTGCGGGCCAATTCGACGTCGCTGGTGTACTTGAGCAGGGCGGTGAGCAGGATGTCCCGGACCGCGGCCTGCGCGCTCACGGCCACCCCGGTCGACTTCAGGACCACGGCCGCACGGGCCGCGTCGATGACTTCCGCGATGGACGGACTCTTACGGAGCGGCAACTCCCGCAGCGTGCGCGCCAGATCCACCACGTCCGCCGCGACGGCGTCCTCGACCTCGGGGGCCCTGGCCGTCACGATGTCCCGCTCACGCTGAGGCGTCGGATAGCCGAGGTGGTAGTGCAGGCAGCGACGCTTGAGTGCCGGCGACAGTTCGCGAGTGTCGTTGGACGTCAGGATCACCCACGGCGCCGAACGGGCGGTAAACGTCCCCACTTCGGGAATGGTGATCTGCCCCTCGGCGAGAACCTCGAGGAGCAACGCCTCCATCGACTCCTCGGTGCGGTCCACCTCGTCGACGAGCAGCACCACCGGTTCCGGCGACAGGATCGCCTCGAGCAGGGGGCGCACCGACAGGAAGTGCTCCGAGTACAGCCCGAAATCCTGGGCTGCCAGGAATTTCGACGCGTCGGCGATGTCGTCGAACGCGGCCAGCTTCTCCCCGATGCGGTCGCGCAGCATCTGCACGTGCAGAAGCTGTTTCGCGTAGTCCCACTCGTACAGCGCCCGGTTGTCGTCGAGACCTTCGTAGCACTGCAGCCGGACGAGCTTGCGCCCCGACGCCTCGGCCAGCGACTTCGCCAGTTCCGTCTTGCCGACGCCGGCAGGCCCCTCCAGCAGCAGCGGGCGTTCGAGCGCGGTCGCCAGGTGGACGACCACCGCGAACTCGTCGTCGGCGATGTAGTCGACCTCGCGCAACGCCTCCTTCAGTTCCGCGCCGTCGGCGAAGCGGACGTCCTCCGGTTCCGGGGCTGTGTGCGGTGCAGTCATGATCGGGGCATCCGTCCTTCGTCAGCAGGTGGTGGTGGGAACGCATCCGGGGCGGGGCCGGGCTGGGGTGAGGCGCCCGCCCCGGACGCGAGTTTTCAGGCGGTCAGTACGCGCTGTTGATCGCGTGATCGACCACGGGGATCATCGACTCGACCGTCACCTCGCGCGGGTTGCCCGGTGTGCACCAGTCGCCCTGGATGTGCTCGGAGATGGCGCGCACGGTCTTCTCGTCACCGCGGATGGTGTCGCCGCGACCCTCGTACTTCTTCGTGTTCATCTGGTTCTTCTCGTACGAGTCGGTGCGCACCTGACCGAAGTTGTCGGGAATGCCGACGTCCTTCGCCAGGCGGATGGCGGCCTCGACCGCCGCGTCCGCGGCCTGCACCGTGGTGAGGTTGCGGGTGTCGACCCCCAGCGCGCCGGCCAGCTGGGCGTAGCGCTCGTACCGCGACGGCAGGTTGTACTCCCAGACGCGGGGCAGGGCGATGGCGTTGTTCAGGCCGTGGTGGCTGTCGAAGAACGCGCTGACCGCGTGCGAGATGGAGTGCACGATGCCGAGGCCACCGGAGTTGAAGGCCTGCCCGGCGATGTACTGCGCGTTCATCATTCCCTCGCGGGCCTTGAGGTTGCGCGGCTCGAACACGGCCTCCCGCAGGTTCTTCGCGACGAGTTCCACCGAGTACAGGGCGTTCCCGAGAGAAGGCGCGAAGTCGAGGCGCGACACGTACGGCTCACTGCCGTGCGCGAGGACGTCGAATCCGCAGTACGCGGTGAAGTGCTGGGGGCAGGTGTAGTAGAGCAGCGGGTCGTCGATCGCGAGGGTCACGATGGTCGCCTCGTCGAATCCCACCCACTTGTGTGGGTTGTTCATGTCCGACGTGTCGGTGATGACGTACGCCCACGAGGTCTCCGAACCCGTACCGGCCGTGGTGGATACGGCGATGTGAGGCGGGTTCTCCTTGTTGGTGGACTTCGCGAATCCCTCGAACTCGTTGATGTTGCGGCCGTCGTGCGCGACCACGACGCGGGCGCCCTTCGCGGCGTCGTGGCTCGAACCGCCGCCGACGGAGATGATCGAGTCGCACTTCTCCTTCTGGTAGAGCGCGGCCGCTTCCATGACGTTGTAGTCCTTGGGGTTGGACTCGACCTTGTCGTAGAGCACGACCTCGACGCCCTGGTACTCGATCTTGCCGACCAGTTCCTCGATGATGCCCGAGCCACGCAGGCCGGTGGTCATGAGCAGGGTCCTCTTGAATCCGAGGTTCTTCGCCTCGACGCCGATGATGTCGTGGGCGCCCACTCCCATCAGTGCCCGCGGGAACGGGTGGAATTCCTTGATGGGGAAGTCCCAGATCTGGTTGAGCTCGATGGCCATGGCCGTCTCCTCGATTAGTCGATGTCGGATCTGAAGCGTTGGGGAAGGGGACGCAGTAGATGTGATTGGCGTCTCACCTGGAATCCACTGTGACCTAGTTCGAGCCCCGGTTACAGGCCTGCGAGCCCGAACCGTCCGACCGCGGCGGACAAACTGCCCGATCGGGCAGGTGCGGCCGGGCAGAGCCGGAGAGGTGGGCACTCGATAGGCTGTCCACTCCGCCCGGAGTGGACAGCTAGGCAAAAACTAGAACCTGTTCTATTCTTGGGACAGGCAAGCGAGCGTTCCCGCGCTGCGAAGTACGGAAGGACTGCACACACGATGACGACTGTCGAGGTGCCGCACAGCTCACGATCGGTGGTGCTCACCGTGTCGGGCGTGGTCGAGGAAACCCCCGATTCCCGGTCACTGGTCTTCGACGTCCCTGCCGACCTCGCAGGCAAGTTCGCCTACAAGCCGGGCCAGTTCCTCACCCTCCGCATCCCGAGCGACCGCACGGGATCGGTCGCCCGGTGCTACTCGCTGGCCAGCTCGCCGTTCACCGACGACGCACCCAAGGTGACCGTCAAGCGGACCGCCGACGGGTACGGGTCCAACTGGCTCTGCGACAACGTCGCCGTCGGCGACACCCTCGAGGTCCTCCCCCCGTCGGGAGTGTTCACCCCCAAGTCACTCGACCACGACTTCCTGCTGTTCGCGGCGGGCAGCGGCATCACCCCGGTGATCTCGATCCTCAAGTCCGCCCTCACCGAGGGGTCCGGCAAGGTCGTCCTCTTCTACGCCAACCGCGACGAGAAGTCGGTCATCTTCGCGGAGGAACTGCGCACACTCGCGAGCCGGTATCCGTCACGGCTCGTGTCCATCCACTGGCTCGAGACGGTCCAGGGACTGCCCGGCGTCGACCAACTCGCCTCCGCCGTCGCCCCATACCTCGGGCACGAGGCGTTCATGTGCGGACCCGCGCCGTTCATGGACACCATCCACAAGGCCCTCGCCGACGCCGGCATGCCGCGCACCCAGGTACATGCCGAAGTGTTCAACTCGCTGGCCGGCGACCCGTTCCGTGACGCCGACGTCGTCGAGGTCACCGAGGACGAGGCCGCCGACGCCGCCACCGTGGAGGTGGAACTCGACGGCGAGATCCACACTCTGAGCTGGCCCCGCAAGCAGACCCTCGTCGACATCATGCTGGCCGAGGGAATCGACGTGCCCTACTCCTGCCAGGAGGGCGAGTGCGGGTCGTGCGCGTGCACCGTGCTCGAAGGCAAGGTCGAGATGGAGAACAGCGAAATCCTCGACCCCGAGGACATCGAGAGCGGCTACATCCTGGGCTGCCAGGCCCGGCCGGTCACCGACCACCTCAAGATCGAATTCTGAAGGGCCGCTCAGCCGATCCGGCCGAAACCGACGACGGCGGAGTCGCTCGCCCAGTCCACCGTGTGCACGCGGATCCGGCCGAACTCGTTGCCGCCGACCGTCGTAGCGGTGTCGCCGTCGACGGCGACGACGATGTTCGTGTGCTGGCCGACCCAGCTGCTGTTGTCGTAGAGCACCACGTCCCCGACGGCCGGGCGGTACCCGTCGCCGATCTCCTCGAACCGCGACTGCGACTCGTAGTACTCCTGCAACGTGTACACACCCGGGATCCGCCAGTGCCCGGAGTTCGGATTCGACAGCGGCAGGCCCGCTTCCCGCATGATCCAGCTGACGAAGTCCGCGCACCAGGGCTCCTCGACCCCTTCGGAGTAGAACGTCCCCGGCCGCTGCGTGCCGTGCTCGGCCTCCAGCAGCCCGACGATCCGCGCCTGCCGCGGCGACAGCGCGGTCGTGTCGATGCCCGGGAACTCGGCGGTGTCCCACGGCAGGTAGCGGTCCGGGGCCAGCCACAGCACCCCTCCCGCCACGACGGCCGCCACCGCGACGACCACGGCGAGGATCGGCCCGGTACGGCGGCGGCGGCGCGTGGGCGCGGGAGCAGTCATGCCACCGAATGTAGCGGGAATCCGGTCAGCGCATCGCGCGGTAACCCGCACGCTCCTCGGCGGTGAGGTGCTCACACGCGTACGTCAGGGCCGTGCGTCCCATCGCCGCGGCGTTCCGGTCGAGGAAACCGGTCAGCTGGGCGCGGTCCACCCGCTTGCCGACCTCGCGCAGCATCCATCCCGTCGCCTTCTGGGTGAGGTCGCGGCGATCACCGAGGACGGACTCCGCGACCTCGAGCGTCGTGGACGCATCACCCCGCCGGATGAACCCGAACGTGGTGAGCAGCGCGACGCGGCGCCGCCAGAGGTCGTGGTCCGCGGCCAGCTCGTACACCGGGTCCCGCGGCCGGTCGAACAGCCACGCGCCCAGGATCCGGTCGGCGGACGAGTCCACCAGATCCCAGTTGTTCACCCGTCCCCGCATCACCAGGTCGAGGTAGAACGCCGCGATCTTCTCGCGCAGGGCGTCGTCGCCCGCCTTCGTCGCCCGGTCGAACTGCGTGACGAGAACCAGCAGCCCCGCCAGTCGGTGCTCGTGCACCGGACTGTCGAGCAGCACCGTCACCTCCGGCAGGTCCAGATCGGCGTGAGCACGAACCACACTGCGCGTCCCGGGAACCCGCACGCCGATGAAGACGTCGCCCTCCCCGTACTCCCCCGGACCGGTCTTGAAGAACCGTGCCAGAGTGACGGCGTCGGCCTCGTCCGACACCTCGTCGAGAGCGCGCTTCACATCGTCTGCGGTCGAAGTCACGAAGGCACTGTCGCACACCTCACCGACAGCCGGAGCGGAGATCACGAAACATGCTCCGACCTGGGGTTCGCGTTATCCGAATGCAACGGGTCGGGTATTGATCGGGCGGTCAATCAGGCGTGTACTCGAAGTGGACACAATCCATTTCGAGGAGGCCGGACATGAGATCGTGGAGTCGTATGCAAGATGTGGTGGCGATCGTGATCGGAGCCTTCGCGGCACTCTCGCCGTTGTGGCTCGACACCAACAACGCCGCGATGTGGTCACTCATCGTCCTCGGTGTACTCGTAGCCCTCTCCGGTCTCGTCCACATGGCCCGCCCGGAGATGACTGTGGCCGAGTACGCGATGGCCGTCTTCGGAGTGCTGTTGTTCCTCTCCCCGTGGGTGATGAACTTCGACGCATTCACGGGCGCATCGTGGACCGCATGGGTGGTCGGTGTCCTGGCAGTCGTCGTGGCTGTCACGGGGATGCCGGTGATGAGTTCCCGGATGCACGGACACGGAGGGCTGGCAGCACATCACTGATCTGTGAACCACAGCACCGAGAACATCGATTCGGGCGGGGCGCAGGCTTACGGCCTGCGTCCCGCCGTTCACGTCGGGAAAGGCCCATGCCAGCACCCCATCTCGGTAAGTCCGGTGGCCCCCAACCGCGGAAAGGCCGGCGGCGGCGCAGCGCGAAGATCGACGGCGACGCCCGGGAACTGATCCTCGACGCCGCCGAATCCCTCATCGCCGTACACGGATTCGATGCCACGTCCACCGCATCGATCGCCTCTGCCGCGCACGTCCCGAAAGGACTGGTGTTCTACTACTTCCCCTCCAAGACCGACATCCTCCTGGCCCTGCTGTCCGAGAGACTGCCGACCGAACCCTTCGGCGACGTGGGCCCCCTGGTGACTCCGGGTGACCCCGCCGCCAGCCTCGTCAACCTCGACACCGCACTGAATCTGCACGATCACCACTCGTCGGTGATGCGGGTGATCATCTGGCGCGAGGCCGAGACCCACCCGGACGTCCGCGCCCACCTGAGGCGGTTCCGCGACTACCTCAGCGACATCACCGAGCGACTGCTGCAGGCCAGTTCGCCGTACCCCGTGCAACCCGGGACGCTGCGGGCCTGCGCGACGGCGTGGGTGGCCGCAATGTTCTCCGTCGCGGGCAACGACCGCCTGCACGACCTCGACGACCTGCCGCGGCAACACGGCGAGGAACTCGGCAGCGTCGCACGGGTGGTGGCGGCCGGGATGGTTCAGCTGGGCTGAGATGTTCCCGCGGCCAGCAGCTGACCGGCGGGGAACGCCTCCGCGCTCGCGGGCAGCCGTCCGGGCCTGCCGCTGAGGAACACCTCGACGGTGCCCTCCCCCGTGCCCGGCCGGTTCAGCGCGTCGATGCGGCGCAGCGTCTGCGCCGCCACCGCCTCGGCGCTGTCGAACAACTGCACCCCGGCCGGCAGCCGCGCCGCGATCTCGTCGACCATCAGCGGATAGTGGGTGCAGCCCAGCACCACCCCGCCGACGTCGCCGGGCGTCCGCTCCACGGCCGACGCTATGGCGGCGATCGCGGCCTCCCGCTCACCCCGGTCGATGGCCTCCGCGAGCCCGTGGCACGCCACCCCCACCACCGAACTCCCGTTCCCGAACTTCTCGATCAGATCGGCCTGATACCGGCTCGCCGTCGTCGCGGCGGTCGCCCAGACGGCGACGGACCCGAACGCCGCGGCGGCCGGTTTGATCGCCGGCACCGTCCCGACGACCGGAACCTGCGGTCCGACGAGCTCCCGGACGTGGTCGAGCGCGGTGACGCTCGCCGTGTTGCACGGCAGCACGATCACCTCGGCGCCGCGGTCGACGCTGCGCTGCGCGGTCGCGAGAACACGGTCGATCACCCACTGCTCCGGTTTGGGACCCCACGGGGCCCCGTCCGGGTCGAGGGCGAGGATCAGATCCAGTTCGGGTCGCAACTTGCGCAGCCACGCCGCCGTCGGCAGCATGCCGAGACCCGAGTCGATGAGCGCAACAATCACCTGGAGAATCTATCGCGCTCCCGCCCCGGCTCTCACGCCGACGCGGCCTCGAGGACCTCACCGATCGGAGTTCCCGCCGCGATCTCGGCCCGCATCTTCATGACACCGCCCGCCATCCCGCCGCCGACGACGCCGGCGAGGATGCCGTCCCGCTCGTAGTAGGCGAGGAACTTGCGGCCGTCGTCCTTGATCACGTGCACCTCGTCGGTGGGCGCCACCGTGCCCAGGGCCTGGATCTTGACGTCGTACTGGTCGCTCCAGAAGTACGGCACCTGAGCTGCGGCGTTCTCGTCGCCGGTGCCGGTCAGCGCCCCGGCGAGGATCTTCGCCTGCTCCCCGGCGTTGCTCCAGTGCTCGACCCGCCGGCGGCCGCCCACCTGCAGCTGCCACGCGGCCACGTCGCCGACCGCCCACACGTGCGGGACCGCCGTGCGTCCGACGCCGTCGCACACCACACCGTTGTCCAGTTCGACACCCGACCCGTCGAGCCACGCGGTGACCGGGACCGAGCCGACCCCGATCGCCACGACGTCGACGTCCACCTCGCTTCCGTCACCGAGGACGGCCCCGGTGACCCGGTCGGTGCCCACCAGTGAGGTGAGCCCGACACCGGCGCGCAGGTCGACTCCCTCGTTTGTGTGCAACCGGGCGACGAGCCCCCCGATCTTTTCCCCGAGCACGGACGCGAGCGGCGTCGGCTGCGGCTCGACCAGCACCACGTCGAGCCCGCCGGCTCGCATGCTCGCCGCCAGTTCGCAGCCGATGAACCCCGCCCCGACGATCAGTGCCCGCCTGCCCTCGGCGAGGTCCGCGCGCAACGCCAGGCTCTCATCGATGGACCGGAGAACGTGAACGCCCGCGAGGTCCGGCAGTCCCGGGATCCGCCGCGGCACGAGACCGGTGGCGATCACGAGTTCGTCGTAGCCGAGTGCGCTGCCGTCGGCGAGTCTCAGGATGCGGGATTCGGTGTCCACCGAGACCGCCTCGACCCCCAGCCGCAGTTCGATGTTCTTCTCGTCGAAGAACTCACGCGGCTTGAGCGTGGTGTCGCTCTTCTCCCCGCGCATCACTTCCTTCGACAGCGGCGGGCGGTCGTAGGGAAGGTGCGGTTCACCTCCGAGAAGAATCAGATCACCCTCGTATCCGGCCCGCCGGAGTTCCTCCGCGGTGCGCAGGCCCGACAGACCCGCCCCGACGATCACAATTTTCTGCACGCCAACACATTAGGCGCTGCGCGCGCCCGTGAGTACTTCTCAACCGCGGGCGGCTGACAAGTACTCACGGGTCAGAGATCGGCGATGGCCTCCAGCGGACGGGTGCGGGCGGCCCGGCTCGCCGGCCACAGCGCGGCCAGCACACCCACCACACCGGACCCGAGGAGCATCGCGACCACCTGCCCCCACGGCACCGTCACCTGATCGAGACCCTGGTCCTTCAGTGTGCTCACGAAGCCCCAGCCGAACGCGATGCCGAGCAGCACCCCGACGGCCGCACCGAACACCGCGATCAGCATCGACTCCAGGTAGATCGTGCGGCGCATCTGGGACCTCTGCATTCCGACCGCGCGGAGCATGCCGATCTCCCGCCTGCGCTCGACCACCGACAGCGCGAGCGTGTTGATGATGCCGAGAATCGCGATCACGACGGCGAGTGCGAGCAGCCCGTAGAGGATGGCGAGGAGCGTGTCGATCTGCTGTCCCTGCGTTCCCTTGAACTGTTCGCGGTCCTGCACCTGGACCACGACGAACTGCTTGGTCGCGGATTCGAGGTCGGCGCGCAGCTGCGTCAGGTCCGCACCCGGCTTCGCGTCGATGAGCACCGCCAGATCGGGGATGGTCGCGGCGGGCATGACCTGCCGGTACACGTCGTCCGACACCAGCCAGTCGCCGACCAGCTGGTTGTCCTCGAAGACACCGGTGACCTCGGCGTCGACGACCTTCCCGTCGGCGCTCGTCATCGGGACCGTCGTCCCCAGCGTCCAGCCCTTCTGCGCGGCCGTGGTCTGGGACACGACGAGGTGGTTGCCGGTGAGGTCGGCGCCGCCCTCGACGAGCGTGTAGTCGAGGACTCCGTCCAGGGGGCCGTCCAGCGACGCACCCTGCTCCCGCTCGTCGTCGACCGTCACGGACACCGGGTGCAGGGCGACGGCGCTCTGGACGTCGTCGAGGTTCCGCACAGCCCTGGCCGCGCCGCTGGGCACACCGATCTGGTTGGGTCCGGTGAGCACGTAGTCGGCCGACACCCCCGAGTCGACGAGCTTGTTGACGCTGGCCTTCGCGGACGCGCCGAACACCCCGATGACGGATACGAGCATCAGTCCGAGTGTCAGCGCGAACGCGGTGGCGGCGGTGCGTCGGGGATTGCGGACGGCGTTGGTGCGGGCCAGACGCCCCACCGGGCCGAACGGCTTGGCCAGTACCGCTCCGAGCGCCCCGACGATCGGCCGGGACAACGCGGGGGCGGCGAACAGCACGGCCAGGATCAGACCGAGCGCGCCTGCGCCGACGACGGCGGCCGCACCGCCACCGGTTCCCCGTGAACCGATCACGAGTCCCACGACACCGAGGACACCGAGGACCGCACCGGCGATGGTGCGCACGTGCAGTGAGTCGCCGGTGGACGCGAATTCCTCGCGCATCGCCGCGACGGGCGGCACCGTGGAGGCGCGCCGGGCGGGCGCGTACGCGCTGACCGTCGTGACGAGGACGCCGACCACCAGAGCGATGAGGATCGTGCGCGGACCCACCTGCAGGGGCCCCTCGGGCAGTCCGACGTCGAACGTGTTCAGCAGGGTGCGTAGTCCGTAGGCCAGGCCGACACCGGCGGCGATTCCGATCGCGCTGCCGATGACGCCGACGACGAGGGCCTCGAAGACCACGGAACGCCCCACCTGCTTGCGGCTCGCGCCGATGGCACGGAGCAGCGCGAGTTCACGCAGGCGCTGGGCGACGATCATCGAGAACGTGTTGTAGATGATGAACGTGCCGACGAGCAGCGCGATCGCCCCGAATGCGAGCAGGAAGTAGTTGATGAAGCTCAGCGCCTCCGTCACCTGCGCCTTGGTCTCCTCGCGTACCTCGTCGCCGGTCTGGACCTTCGCGTCGGGGAGCGCCGCGGCGATCTCGTCGCGCAGGTCGCCCTGCGACACACCCGTCCCGGCGACGTCGATGTACTCGACGTGCTTGCCGTCGGTGAACAGTTCGCGGGCCTGCGAGTCGACGAACGTGGCACCGATGAATCCCCCGGTCTCGTTGCCGGTGTCGTAGATGCCGGACACGGTGACGTCGATCATGCCGCGGGCGGGCACGAGGACCTTGGTGGTGTCGCCGACCGCGAGTTGCGCGCGTTCGGCGGCACTGGCGTTGACGGCGATCTGACCCGCCTGGGCGGGCGGGGTTCCCTGCACGTACTCGTCGGGTTCACCGAGCGCCTGACCCGGCGGCAGGTACGACTCGCCGATGCTCGGCGCACCGCCCGTCTGGACGGCGGCGCCGTCGGAGTCGATGAGGACGATCTGCCCGCTGACCGCCGGTGCCACCGCGCGTACCCCGTCCAGAGCCGCGATGGTGTCGAGGTTCTCGAGGGGCACCCCGCTGGAGTTGCGTTCCTCGCTCGACACCCGGACGTCGACGCCCTGCGCGGTGTTCTCGAAGATCGAGTCGAACGTCTTCTGGAGGGTGTCGGTGAAGACGAAGGAACCGGCGACGAACGCGGTGCCGAGCACCACGGACAGCACCGTCAGTGCCAGCCGGACCTTGTGTGCCGCCAGGTTGCGCAGCGACACCTTGCGCATCGGGGCACTGGATGTGGACGCCATGCGGTCAGACCGCCGCGTCGGACGCGAGGGCGTGAGCGGGCTCGTCGAGTCGCTTCATGGTGTCGAGGACCGAATCGGCCGTCGGGTCACGCAGTTCGTCGACGATCTTGCCGTCGGCGAGGAAGACCACCCGGTCGGCGTAGGCGGCCGCGCGGGGGTCGTGCGTGACGATGACGACGGTCTGGTGGAATTCGTCCACCGCGGCCCGCAGGATCGACAGCACCTCGCCCGAGGACTTCGAGTCGAGGTTGCCGGTGGGCTCGTCGCCGAAGATGATCTCCGGCTGCCCGGCGAGGGCGCGGGCACACGCGACGCGCTGCTGCTGACCTCCGGACAACTCGCCGGGGCGGTGCTCGAGACGATCCTGCAGCCCGAGTGTGGTCAGCACGTTCTCGAGCCACGCGGCGTCCGGCTTGCGGCCCGCGATGTCCAGCGGAAGGGTGATGTTCTCCAGCGCCGTCAGCGTCGGCACCAGGTTGAACGCCTGGAACACGAAGCCGATGCGGTCGCGTCGCAGCTGGGTCATCTGCTTGTCGGTCAGTGTCGTCAGCTCGGTGTCGCCGATGAGGACGGAACCCGAACTGGCCGCGTCGAGCCCGGCCAGGCAGTGCATCAGCGTCGACTTGCCGGAGCCGGACGGTCCCATGATCGCGGTGAACTCACCACGGGCGAACTCCGCGGATACCGCGCTGAGCGCGTGGACCTGGGTGTCGCCGGTGCCGTACGTCTTGGACAGCTCGACAGCACGGGCAGCGACAGCGGGGGCATGCGTGCTCATGATCGCCTTTCGTCATTCTCTCGTGGCGGTCCGGCCCCGTGGTGACGGGCCGGGACGGTGCACGCGCGGCGCACTCCTCCATCTTGTCGACACCCGCACCGGCTCGCCATCAGGGACCACCCTGATCTTCGGTGAGCCGGGACGTGATCCCGGACACGGCGACCGGCCGGAAACGCCCACAACGGATGTGCCGACCTGGGAGAATTCCGGTATCGCCGGTGCGAAGGAGAGCCCTCATGGCCATCGAACCCCCCACACCCCGGGCGGGATCGCGTTTCCTCGACGCGTTCCTCCAATCACCGTTCGCCGGCCTGGCGCCGTGGATCGTGATGTCGCTGCTGTCCGGCCCCGGGCGGTTCGAGGAATCGGTCGCCACCGCTCTCGGGTTGTCGATCCTGTTCCTGTTCCTCAGCCACCGCCGCGGCGGAAGCCTCAAACCCATGGAAGTGTTCGACATCGTCTATTTCGGCTGCCTCGCTGTGATCGGACTGTTCGCCTCCGACGACCTGATCACCTGGCTGGAGAAGTGGTCGGGCGAGATGTCGAGTCTGGCGCTCGTCGCGTTCGCGTTCGGCTCGCTGTTGCTGCGCAATCCGTTCACCCTGCCGTACGCGAAAGAGACCACCCCCGAGGAGTATTGGACCTCGCCACTGTTCCTGAAGGTGAATCAGCTCATCACCCTGGTGTGGGCGCTGTCCTTCACGGTGTCGGCGGCATCCGGACTGTACGGCGACCTCGTCCTCGACCAGCCGGACAATTTCTGGACGGGCTGGATCATTCCGATCGGGGCGTTGCTGTTCGCGCTGTCCTTCACCGAGTGGTACCCGGACGTCGCGAGCGCGCAGGCTCCGCGGGAACCCGGGGAGCCGGAGGAGGTGGCACCGCCGCTCGTCAAGCTGTTCGACTTCCTGCCGCCGTACGTGATCGGCGTGGGGATCGCGATGCTCGTCACCGACAACGACCCCGACTGGCTGGGCATCACGCTGATCGTGGTCGGCGCCGTCGGGAGCGCCGCGTTGCGACGCGCGGGCGCGCAGAGCCGCAGCAGTTCGACCGCATGAGGCAAAACGTCACTGATCGGAGCACCGGCTACTAGCCTGATGTGACTGACGTCACAGACGAGAGGTGGGCGCATGTCGGACGCCGAGAACGAGATCATCTTCGACCGACTCGCGCACTGGGCGCAGGTCCGACCGGACGACGTCGCCGTGCAATTCCAGGACGCCGAGTACACGTGGTCCGGGTGGCACGACCGGATCCTGCACATCGCGGGCGCGTTGGCGGAAAGCGGAATCGGGGCGGGCGACACGGTCGCGTTCGTCGACAAGAACCACCTGTCCTGCCTCGAGGTCACGTACGCCGCCTCCCTCCTCGGCGCTGCCGCCGCGGTACCGAACTGGCGACTGGCCGGCGAGGAACTCGACTACGTGATCAACGACTGCCGGGCCCGGATCCTGTTCGTGGGCAACGAGTTTCTCCAGCAGGTCATGGCGTTGCGGGACCGGCTGACCGGCATCGAGCAGATCGTCACCGTCGGCGGGGAGCACGACGAGTTCGAGCCGTGGCTCGCCGAGGCGGCCGTCTTGCCGTCGAGGCCCGACGTGGCCGCGGAGGCCACCGCGCTGATCCTGTACAGCTCGGGAACCACCGGCAGGCCCAAAGGTGTTCAGCTGACGCACCGCAACCTGATCGCCCACAGCGCCGCGGTGCTCGACATCCTGCCCGCACGGCACGACGACTGTCTGCTCGTCGCCATGCCACTGTTCCACGTCGGCGGCAGTTGCTACGCGATCATGGGTGTGCACGCCGGCGCCCGCTGCCATTTCACGAGGGAAGCCGACGCGCCGTCGCTGTTCGGTGCGCTCGCGGCCGGTGCGAATATCGCGTTCCTCGTGCCGCCGGTGATCGCCGGGGTGCTCGCCGCGGGCGAGCAAGCCGTGGCCGCGTTCGGCTCGCTGCACCGCATCACGTACGGCGCCGCCCCGATGCCGCTGCCGTTGCTGCGCAGCGCGCTCGCCGCCTGGCCGGAGGCGGAGTTCGTGCAGGTGTACGGAATGACCGAATGCGCGGGTGTGGTCACCGCACTGCTGCCGGACGTGCATCGCGACCCGTCGCAGGAGGCGAGGATGGCGTCGGCGGGACGGCCCATTCCGGGGGTGGAGATGCGCATCGTGGATCCGGCCACCGCCGAGGACGTCGCCACCGGTGAGACCGGGGAGTTGTGGTGGCGGTCGGACCAGCGCACGCCCGGTTATCTCGGCAAACCCGAGGCGACGGCGGAGGCGATCACCGCCGACGGGTGGTTGCGCAGCGGCGACATGGGCCGCGCGGACGCCGACGGTTTCGTGTTTATCGAGGACCGGCTGAAGGACATGATCATCACCGGCGGCGAGAACGTGTACTCCCCCGAGATCGAACGGGTCCTCGTCGAGCACCCGGCGGTGGCGGAGGTCGCGGTGATCGGCGTGCCCGACGAGCACTGGGGTGAGACGGTCAAGGCCGTCGTGGTGCCGGTGACCGGAATCAGCATCGAGCCGGACGAACTGATCCACTACACCCGTCAGCGCCTGGCGAAGTTCAAGTGCCCGACGACGGTCGACGTCGTCGACCTGCTGCCGCGCAACCCGACCGGCAAGATCCTCAAGCGGGAACTGCGCGCGCCGTACTGGAAGGACCGCACCCACAAGCTCGTGTGACCGCCGTCCATACTGGGACCGTGACCGGTCGATGCCCCTGCCTGCTCGGTGAACCGTACGACGAGTGCTGCGGGAGGTATCACCGCGGCGAGGCGACGGCGCCCACGGCCGAGCGCCTGATGCGATCCCGGTTCAGCGCGTTCGCGGTGCTGGACGCCGGTTATCTCCTCGCGACGTGGCATCCGAGTACGCGGCCCGCGGATCTGGACCTCGATCCGGAGCAGCGCTGGACCCGACTCGACATCCTGGGGACGACCGGCGGCGGTCTGCTCGACACCACCGGCACCGTCGAGTTCCGTGCCCACTATGTTCTGGAGGGCCGCCGCGAATCGCTGCACGAGAACAGCCGATTCGTCCGTGAGGACGGCAACTGGCTGTACCTGGACGCGATCGCGACGCCACGCCCGGGGCTCCCGCGTCTCTGATCGGCCCCGGCTTACGATCGGATCATGATCAACCACCGGATCGGTCCCCTCGCCGCGTTCGCCGCCTGCGCGCTGGCCCTGACGCTCACCGGATGCTCGGAGTCGAACTCCGCCAGCAGTGTCGCGGCGACGTCGCCTGCTGCCGCGGCCACCACCAGCAGTGCACTCGAATCCGAGTCGGCACCGATCCCGACGGACGCGGCGCCGAAGTCGTCCGCGGCGTCCGAGTCGGCGAAGCTCACCGTCACCGACGTCCGCGTCGGCGGGCACGAGGGATTCGACCGCGTGGTGTACGAACTCGGCGGCAAGGGCACCCCGGGCTGGCGGGTCGAATACGTGGACCAGGCCGTACAGGACGGCAGCGGCAAGACGATCCCCGTGTCGGGCAACGGCATCCTGCAGGTGCAGATCGACGGCTCGGCGTACCCGTTCGACAGCGACGTGGAGGGCTACTCGGGCCCCAACCCGGTGCCCGGTGTCCCCGGCGGCACGGTGACCGAGGTCAACGGTGCGCTCGTGTTCGAAGGCGTCACCCAGTCGTTCATCGGCGTGACCGCACCCGGCCGTCCGTTCACGGTGTCCACGCTGACCGATCCGACGCGGGTGGTCGTCGACGTCGCGCAGTGACACTTCCCTCGCCCGCGACTTGACCTCGAGTTAAGTTGAGGTTCTACCGTCGTGTCATACCCCGGCTCTACCGTGGGGGGACAGCGACAGGAGGCCGCCGGCATGAGCATGGAAGTCACGGCGTGGAACGCGATGTACAACGCGATGCACGCCCAGGAAGATCGACGCCCCTTCTCCCGGACGACGTTGCGGCGGATCGCCCGTTTCGCCCGGCCGCACCGCCGCAATCTCGCGTGGTACCTGCTGCTCAGCGTCGTCACCGCCGCACTGGCCGTGGCCACGCCGGTGCTGGCGGGCCGCGTCGTGAACGCCATCGTCGGCGGCGACGCGGTGTCCGTGATCGTGCGTCTCGCGGCGCTCATCGCGGTCATCGCCGTCCTCGAATCCGCGCTCGCGCTGTGGACGCGGTGGTTGTCGGCGAGCATCGGCGAGGACCTGATCCTCGACCTGCGCACCGCCGTGTTCGACCACGTGCAGCGGATGCCGATCGCCTTCTTCACCCGCACCCGCACCGGCGCGCTGGTCAGCCGCCTCAACAACGACGTGATCGGCGCGCAGCGCGCGTTCAGCGACACCTTGTCGGGAGTGGTGTCCAATCTGGTCACGCTCGGCATCACGCTGATCGTCATGATCGGGATCTCCTGGCAGATCACGCTGTGCGCACTGCTGCTGCTGCCGATCTTCGTCCTGCCCGCCCGGACGATGGGCGCGCGGCTCGCGCAACTCAATCGTGAGGCGGCCAACCACAACTCGGTGATGAGCACCCAGATGACGGAGCGGTTCTCGGCGCCGGGTGCCACGCTCGTCAAGCTGTTCGGCCGTCCGTCCGAGGAGTCCGCCGAGTTCGCGGTCCGCGCGCGGCGAGTGCGGAACATCGGCGTCCGCACCGCCATGCTGCAGTCGGTGTTCGTCACCGCGCTCACGCTCGTCTCGGCGCTCGCACTGGCCCTCGTCTACGGACTGGGCGGGTTCTACGCACTGCGCGGGCAACTCGACGCGGGCGCCGTCGTCGCGATGGCGATGCTGCTCACCCGCCTGTACTCGCCCCTCACCGCGCTGGCCAGCGCACGCATGGACGTGATGAGCGCGCTGGTGAGCTTCGAGCGCGTCTTCGAGGTCCTCGACCTGAAACCGCTGATCGCCGAGAAGCCCGACGCGGTCGCGGTGCCCAACGGCCCCGTGTCCGTCGAGTTCGATTCGGTGGAGTTCGCGTACCCGTCGGCCGACAAGGTGTCGCTGGCGTCGCTCGAAGAGGTCGCGACCCTCGACACCCGCGGCGGCGTCGACGTGCTGCACCGACTGTCGTTCCGCGCCGAACCCGGGCAGATGGTCGCCCTGGTGGGATCGTCCGGGGCCGGCAAGTCCACCATCGCCCAACTGGTTCCCCGGCTCTACGACGCGGACGCGGGCTCGGTGAAACTCGGCGGGATCGACGTGCGGGACCTGACCGCCGACTCCCTGCGGGCCACCGTCGGAATGGTGACCCAGGACGGGCACCTCTTCCACGACACCGTGCGGGCCAACCTCCTGCTCGCCCGGCCCGGCGCCACGCCGGCGGAACTCGCGGAGGTCCTGGACCGCGCCCGGCTCACCGACCTCGTCGCCGCCCTTCCTGACGGCCTCGACACGGTGGTCGGTGAACGCGGCTACCGACTGTCCGGCGGCGAACGCCAGCGGCTGACCATCGCGCGACTGTTGCTCGCGCATCCGCGGGTGGTCATCCTCGACGAGGCGACGGCTCACCTCGATTCCACGTCCGAGGCCGCCGTCCAGGAAGCGCTGGGCGAGGCCCTCACCGGCCGCACCGCCGTGGTGATCGCCCACCGGTTGTCGACCGTGCGCGCAGCCGATCTGATCCTCGTGGTCGAGGCCGGGCGCATCGTCGAACGCGGCACCCACTCCGAACTGCTCGCCGCGGGCGGCCGGTACGAGGAGCTGTACCGCACTCAGTTCGACACGGGCACGATCCCGCTCCCGGCCCTCACCGAGGTGCTGCGGTGAGTCGGCGAATGGCGGAGAGGGGCAGCCCGATCCAGTTCGGGCGGTTCCTCGCCTCGTACACCGTCTCGTACACCGCCTTGTCGAGTTCATAGGCCCGGAGCAACGCCGCCGCCTCCCGCGGGTCGGTGCCCGACACCGAGGCGTAGCCCTCGCAGAAGGCGTCGGCGTTGCGCTGGGCCCACTCCCGCGCCCGGAAGTCCCGTTGCGACGCCGCTCCCGTCGCCCCCATCGGCACCGAATCGGCCAGCAGGTGGTGGGCGGCGTAGTCGAAGGACCGCAGCATCCCGGCGACGTCCCGCAACGGACTGTCCCGTTCCCGGCGCTCGTCGAGCGTCTTGGCGGGCTCGCCCTCGAAGTCGATGAGTAGCCACCGCTCCGGCGTCCGCAGCACCTGACCGAGGTGCAGGTCCCCGTGTATCCGCTGGACGGCGGTGGCGCCCAGCGCTTCCGCCTCGGCGAATTTGTCCCGCACGGCGGCGGCCACCTCCCCCAGCTCGGGAACGACCGCGGTGGCGGCGTCCAGCCTGCGGGTCATCGCCTCCACCGTCGTCGACGCCACCTGCCGCTGCTCCGCACCCAGCGCGTCCGCCAGCGTGGAGTGCACCTCGGCGACCGCGGCGCCCATGCGATGGGACTCCCCGGCGAAGTCGGTCCCCAACTCCGCGGCATGGAGATCTGCCTCCATCAGAAGGTCGCGGACGCTGCCGAGCGCCATGCTCCACCCGTCCGCCGAGTTGGCCTCGAAGTCCTGCACCATCGCGAGCGTGGTGAGAATCCCGGACACATCGGTCTCCATCCACGCCCGCAGCGTGGCCACGTATTCACTGCCCGCGCCGGCGAGCGCCAGATGGAGTTCCACGTCCGGATTCACCCCGGGAGTGACCAGGCGGAAGATCTTCATCAGCAACTTCTCCCCCAGCACCACCGACGTGTTCGACTGCTCCGCGCCCAAAGTCCGCCCACGCAGCCCCGGCTCGATCACCGTGCCCGGCACGGTCTTCAACTGCACCGGCCCGGAACCCTGCGCCTCGGCCAGCAGATCCGCGTACAGCGTGATGACCTCGGCGTCGTGCAGGCCGTCGTACGCGATCACGGCGTTGCCGTCGCCGCCCGGCAACGCCCACGGTTCGAGGTCCTCGGGCAGATGACTGCGGTACCCCAGCGGCACCTGGTACACCTGCGCCGGGCCCACCTCGAATTCCACCGACACCAGCAGGTGCTCGGCGGAGAACCCGGAGACCGACGTCAGCTCGTGGCGGAGCAGGATCCGCACCGCCGAAATGGTGTTGCCCTTGGCGGCGAACCACCGCCGATCCGGCAACCACCGGACGAGTTGCCGCTCGAGGGTCTCGTCGGGAATGCGTCCACTGGTGGGTTCGTTCACTGCTGCACCGCCTGTTCCGCTTCACTGCTGACCGGGTGTCCGCTCACCGCGCCGTCGGCCTTCGGGTCCGGTTGCAGCGCGAACCAGAAGAAGCCGTGACCGGGCAGTGTGATCATGTACCCGTCGTCCCCGATCACGGGAAAGGGAACGGAGCCGGTGAGCTCCACGGGGATTCGGCCGGCGAACGGGGTGAGGTCCAGGATCACCGCCTGCGGGAACCGGGACAGGTTGTTCACGCACAGGATGACGTCACTGTACGGGCGTTCCTGGTTCGGCGGGGTCTCCCGCACATAAGACAGGACGGCCGGGTTCGCGCTGCCGAGTTCCGTGAACGAGGCCGTCCCGAACGCCGGGTGCTGTTTGCGGACCTGGATCAGCCGGCGGGTCCAGTGCAGCAACGAGTTGGTCGAGTTCATCTGCGATTCGACGTTCACCGACTGATAGCCGTACGTGGGATCCATGATGACCGGCAGATACATTCGCGCCGGGTCGGCACGGGAGAATCCGGCGTTGCGGTCGGGCGTCCACTGCATCGGCGTCCGCACCGAGTCCCGGTCGCCGAGCCAGATGTTGTCGCCCATCCCGATCTCGTCGCCGTAGTAGAGGACGGGCGAACCCGGCAGGCTCAGCAGCAGCGCGGTGAACAGCTCGAGCTGATTGCGGTCGTTCTCGAGCAGCGGCGCGAGGCGCCGCCGGATGCCGATGTTCGCCTTCATCCGCGGGTCCTGCGCGTACTCGGAATACATGTAGTCGCGCTCCTCGTCCGACACCATTTCGAGCGTCAGCTCGTCGTGGTTCCGAAGGAAGATGCCCCATTGGCACGAACTCGGAATCGGCGGGGTCTGCGCGAGGATCTCGGAGATCGGAAACCTGTTCTGCCGCCGCACCGCCATGAAGATGCGCGGCATCAGCGGAAAGTGGAACGCCATGTGGCATTCGTCGCCGACGTCCGGCTCCCCGAAGTACTCCACGACGTCCGACGGCCACTGGTTCGCTTCGGCGAGCAGCGCCCGCCCCGGGTACTCGGCGTCCATGACGGCCCTGCACCGCTTGAGGAACGCGTGGGTCTCGGGCAGGTTCTCGCAGTTGGTGCCCTCCCGTTCGAACAGGTAGGGCACCGCGTCGAGCCGAAATCCGTCGATTCCGAGGTCCAGCCAGAACCGCAGCACGTCGATCATCGCGTCCTGGACGTCGGGATTGTCGTAGTTCAGGTCCGGCTGATGGGAGAAGAAGCGGTGCCAGTAGTACTGCTTGCGCACCGGATCCCACGTCCAGTTGGACGTCTCCGTATCGACGAAGATGATCCGCGCGTCCGGATACCGTTCGTCGCGGTCCGACCAGACGTAGAAGTCGCCGTACGGACCGTCGGGGTCGTTGCGCGACTCCTGGAACCAGGCGTGCGTGTCGGACGTGTGGTTCATGACCAGGTCGGTGATGACCCTGATGCCGCGGCGATGCGCCTGATCGAAGAGCTGGACGAAATCCTCGACCGTCCCGAATTCCGGCAGCACGGCACGGAAGTCGCGGATGTCGTAGCCGCCGTCGCGCAACGGCGAGTCGTAGAACGGCGGCAACCACAGGCAGTCGACGCCGAGCCAGGACAGGTAGTCGAGTTTGGACGTCAGACCCCGGAGATCGCCCGTGCCGTCCCCCGAGGAATCGAAGAACGCGCGCACCAGCACCTCGTAGAACACCGCGGTCTTGAACCACTCGTTGTCGACCTGCAGTTCTCTGGCGTGGAAGAAGTCCTCGGACCGGGCCTCGATGATGTGGCCTTCCAGGTCGTGCTCCGGCGCGACGGCACCCGCGCGGGACGGGTCGACGTGGGCGGACGACGAATCTTCCAGGGGCATAAGCACCTCGGTTCGCGACTCGATCACAGGAACAGGGACGTTCCCCGGACACGTGCCTCGATCGTAGGTCGGTCCTGCCCGGACCGCTGGGAACGCGCCCAGCCGGGCACGCCGCCCATCGAAGATCCCGGCAACTTCCCGATCGAGGACAGTAGGTGTCCGCTATTCGCGCGACACTGACTACATGAACGAGACACCCAGCACCCCGGCCCCCATATCCGACGAGCGCGGCCTCCTGCTCCTCATGCTGGACAACCAGCGCACCGCGTTCCGCAATGCGGTGTCCGGCCTCACGGAGGAACAGGTCCGCAGCGTGCCCAGCGCCAGCGAAATGAGTCTGGCGTCCGTCCTCAAACACGTGATCGACGGCGAGGAGGCGATGACCGCTCGCATCACCGGGACCCCGCGCAGTGTCGGCGACGATCCGGTGGCCGCGTGGATGGCGGCATGGAACGTCGCCGAGGACGAGACCGTCGACGTCCTCCTCGCCCGCTTCGACGCCGCGCAGCGCGCCACCGAGGCCGCGGTCGCCGCCGAAACCGACCTGGACCGCGACGTCGACCTGCCCGCCGACGTCGCGCAGTGGATGGCGTCCGGGGTCGTGTTCACGGTCCGCTACATGCTGTTGCACCAGATCGAGGAACTCGCGCGGCACGCCGGTCACGCCGACGTCATTCGGCAGTCCCTCGACGGCGCGCGGGCCGATACGCTGGCCGGCGGCGGCAGCTGGTCCTGACCGAATCCCCGCTCTCGGGTAAATTCTCCGCTCGGGCGGCGCTGCAGAGCTGCCCGAACGAGACAACGAGGAGTTCAGGTGGACGGTATGAGCGTGATGCGACGCACGATCGCGGTGGCAACGGTCGGTATCGCGGCTTTCGGCCTCGCGGGCACGGCAGCGGCAGACCCGGCCACCCCCGACGTCCCCGGACTCGCCGAACTCCGCACCCAGGCCGTGGGTCCCGAGGAGAAGGCCGCGGTCGAGGCGCTGGCCACGTCGACCGTGCTGCGTGACGTCGCGGGCGAGTACACGCCGTTCCTGTACACCGCACCCACCGTGGGATGTGGCACCGTCGCACCGGTCACGCTGACGCTGGCGTCGGGCACCACCGGCCCGACCGCCGCGGTGAAGGCGAACGAGATCAGCTTCCAGGCGCTCTCCGCCTACCCCGGTGTCGTGAAGTCGTCGGGTCTGAACGTCGCGTGGATCAACACCAGCACCGGCGCCAGCGGAATCCTGCCCCTCGACGGGCTCACGGAAGGCGGCTACCCCGCGCTCAACAAGATCGTGACGACGGGCGCGGGCACCGTCGTCGCATCGATCTTCGGGACCGTCGGCTACACCAACGCCACCTGCTACGTGCTGCCGACCGTCGGTTCGTTCTTCGTTCCCGAGGAGGGCCCGCTTCCTGCCGAGGCGGCACACCCCGCCCCGGCTCCCGCTCCCCCGGCGTAACCGCCGGAGACCCCGGTCAGGGC